>JBGTMW010000251.1:0-2027 GCA_041743365.1 Gemmatimonadaceae bacterium | reverse complement strand
AACGACCACGGAGAGGGCGGAGAGGCGGGGCGCGCTGAGTCCCGAGGCGTCGTCCTCCCGTCGGAGGCGTCGCAGGAGGTGGATTGCGGCCGAATGCAGGCGGTCCGCGATCGTCACGGCCTCGCCTCGTGCGTCGACGTTCGAGCGAGGCCGCCGGCGAACCCGGGCGGGGCCGGCAGCTGGACCGGACATCATCACGTCGCCGAGGAGTGGTTCGCCCAGTGGTCGATGAGCGTGGCGACTTCGGGGTGACCCCGCTCCACGGCGAAGTTTGCGGGCAGCTTGCCGTCCGTCATCCGCGCGTTCGGGTCGGCTTTCAAGTCGAGCAGGCGTTGCGTGAACGTCAACGAACCCCTGGCCGCCGCGAGGTGCAGTGGTGTCACGCCAGCCTCGGCGGTGGCATTCACATCGGCGCCTCGCGAGAGAAGCAGCTCGACCACTTCGGGGTCGAGCTTTCCGGCAAGAGCGGCGTGGAGTGGCCGGTTGGCGATTGCGTTCCCGGACACGGCTTCGATCTCGGCACCCGCATCGAGCAGGATGCGAGTGAGCTCCGCGCGACCGAAGAAGGCCGCGAGATGCAGCGGGGTCCAGCCGTCGCTGCTCTTCGCATGCACGGCACCGGGAGTCGTGTCGAGAATCCGCACTGCGTGCGCCTTCTCGCCCAGGGCGGCAGCTTCGGGGAGGTCGAGCTCGCGGTCTTTCGCGAGCGAGCGCGAAGCTTCCTCATTGCCGCGATACAGAGCGGAGAGCACGGGACTTTCGCGATCGGCAGTCATGCGTGTCCTCGGGAGCGGAGAGATGTCGGCCGACCGCGGCGTGTTGCGGCGGCGTGTTGCGGCGGCGCGCGATCGTTAGCTCAGCTAACTATGCTCCATGATGCGCGTATCGGGTTGCCGGCGCAAGATTGAGCCGCGGTTCCGCGCGGAATTTACGGTCGCCGGATGGGGCGCGGGAGAATATGCGACCCCGCGGGGACCGTCACTCGGCGGCCAGGGCGCGCTGCACGAGCTCGGCCAGCGATTCGCCCGGTGCCGGGTGGACGAAAGCCTCGATACCGTGGCGCCGTGCGATTTCCCCGCAGTCGTCCCAGAGGGCACCTGGCGAGAACAGGATCACGCGGCCTCCCGCTCCTGCCACGGCTATGAAGAACGCGTCGGAGCGGGCGGCGGGGTGGTGGCACTCCAGGAGGATTCTCGGGGGGCGGAGCCGCTCCACCGCCACCTCGGGGCGCTCCCCGTTGAGGGGGAAGAGGGGACGCCGGCCCGTCGTTTCCGCGAGCGCCGCGAACAGGCCGCCACCCAGGGTGTCGCGCACCAGGACCAGGACCCCTTCCTCATCCATTCTGCTGCCCATCTCCTGAAAAATCAGCCGCGTGCTGCACACGGTCCCGCCGGCCCTGCCATCGTTGGACGCTGCGCGCGTTTTCGGGCCTTGTCAGCGGCCGGTGAACGAATGTATTTTTGCCGCGCCAATCGCAGTAGCTCAGGTCCCTCGGCCAAACCTTTCGTAATCCGCACGTGTCACGCCACTGTTCCAACCGTCGAGGTTCCTGAATGATGGCTCCGGATCGGCCAGACGAGTCCGGGGGCGGGCGCTATCCGTCCCGAAAGTCCGTCGAAAGGCTCCGGGTCGCGCTCTCGCGCTATATCGTCGGGCCCGTGGACAGCGAGAAGGAGGCGGCCGTCTGTGGCGAGCTGGCGAACCTTGCCATCGAGGCGCGGGAACGGAAGCTGTACGCGGAGCACATGCTCATCGCCTTCAAGCAGCTCTGGGCAGAGATGCCGGAGGTGAAAGCGATCCCGCTGGAGACCGACAGGCGGCGCCTCCTGGACGGCCTCGTGAAGATGTGCATAGACACGTACTATACGAGGTAGGCGTCGAGCAGACGCGCTTCGTCTGCTCGACGCAGGCCGTCCCGCTACCCCCGCAGGAATGCTCTCGCGGCGGCCACCTCGGGACGCGAAGCATCCGCGCGCTCCAAGAGCTCGAGCAGCGCCTCGTAGCGCGCACGCGCCACGGCCCGGTTC
>JBGTMW010000250.1:0-12033 GCA_041743365.1 Gemmatimonadaceae bacterium | reverse complement strand
GCCGCCGCCCGCCGACCCGACGCACCGGCCGGTCACGCTCCGCGACCTGTTGTCGCACGGCGGCTCGATCACTGTGCACGGGTTCCCCGGTTACGCCCGCGGGAATGAGAGGCCAACGCTTCTCCAGGTTCTGCGAGGAACGCCCCCCGCGAACACACCAGCCATCATCCGTGATGGTCCGCCAGGCGTCGCTATGCGATACTCGGGTGGTGGTTTCGTCATCCTGCAGCAGGCAGTCGAAGATGTGACCTCCCGGCCATTCTCGCGATACATGGAGCAAGCCGTGCTGCGCCCACTCGGAATGCGACGCAGCACCTTCGCGCCGCTGGTGGCCCGGCCCCGCCCGGAGGCCGCCAGCGGACACCGGGCCGACGGTCTGGCGGTGGACGGCGCATGGCACGAATACCCGGAGCAGGCCGCCGCGGCATTGTGGTCCACCCCGAGCGACCTGGCTCAACTGGTCGCTGAAATTGCGCGCGCGTACACTGGCCATTCCCCGGTGCTGTTGCGGCAGGAGACGGCGATTGACATGCTGACGATGCAGTTGGCGGATGCAGGGTTGGGGGTGTTTCTGAAACGGGTGATAGAGGGTTCCCCACCCGCACGCCAGCTGCGGCCGGAGATCCGGTTCAGCCACACGGGCGGCACCGAGGGATATGCGAGCGTCATGATTGGGTACCCGGAGCGCGGACAGGGCATCGTGGTCATGACCAACTCAGACAGAGGAGGCGACCTCGCGATGGAGTTCGTACGGGCCGTCGCTGCGGAATATGGATGGCAGGATCTGATGTCGCGCGAGCGGACCGTGGTCGAGGTTCCCGCGGCAGTACGTACGCAGCTCGTCGGTGCGTACGACATCGGCGATGGTCGGGGATTTGACGTCACCGAGGAGGGCGGCGCGCTGCGCCTCGCGCTTCGCGGCCGCGAATCCGTGGCGCTACTTGCGGAGAACGACTCGACGTTCTTCGCGACGATGCCGGGCGCGCCGGATATCCGGTTCGAGCGTGATTCCACCGGGCGAGCGACATTGCTCGTATTCCGCGTGGAGGAGCACGTCATGCGAGCGAGGCGCCGCGGGTGACGCCAGCGGTGATGTTCGAGCAGGCCGGCCTGCGCACGCGTTCCGCCCATGTCTGGCTGCTCGTCTGCGTGGCCGCCGTAGCGCTCAGCGCGCTGCATGCCACGCAGAGCGTGCTGCAGTATCTCGTGCGCGACCAGCAGCCGAACGTGGCGCGCGTGTTCGCACTACACTTTCTCCCATGGCTCGCATGGATAGTCGTGCTCCCCGTGATACACCGGGCGGCCGAGCGCTGGCCGCTGGCAGCCGGGAGCGACGCCACTGGCGAGGACGCGCCATCCGACCTGACTCGACAGCATTGGGCGATTCACATCGGCATCGCACTGGCGGCTCCGTTCGCCCACATGGCCTTCGTGCTCGGACCCATCGGATGGCTTCGCGAATGGTGGACGCAAGGCGTGACAGTGTGGCAAGGGTACGGCATGCTGGCGATCAATGGAGCGGTCGGCACATTCGCGCAGTACGTTCTCGTCGCCGCCGCCTGCCACGCATACGTCGCTGCTCAGCGCGCGCGTCGCGAGGCAGTCCGTGCGGCGGTGCTCAGCGCGCAGCTTGCCGAGGCGGAACTCCGTGCCCTGCGAGCGCAGCTTCAACCGCACTTCCTGTTCAACACCCTCAACGCAATCACTGCGCACGTTCGCGATGAGCCTCACGTGGCCGAGGACATGCTCGAGCGACTGAGCTCACTCCTTCGCCTCATGCTGCACGGGTCGGCTTCGCAGGACGTCACTCTGGCGCGCGAGTTGGAGATCGTCGGACACTACCTTGCGATCCACGAAGTCCGCTTCGGATCACGGCTCACGGTAGCCTACGACATCGATCCGCAGATGAAGCAGGCGCTCGTGCCGAGCATGCTTCTGCAGCCACTCGTGGAGAACGCGATCGTCCATGGTGCGGCGGTCAACACTGGGGCGGTCCATGTCACCGTCGCTGCTTGCGTGGCGGGCGAGTGGCTGGTCATTACGATCAGGAACTCGCACGTGACGGCGACTGCGCTCGTCGCCGATTCCCCGCGAGGGGAATCCAGCGTTACCCATGGGGATCGCGAGGCGGGGCGAGGCAGCGGCGCCGGGATTGGCCTTCCGAATACCACGGCGCGGCTGCGGCAGCGCTATGGAGACCGGTTCTCCCTTCGCATCGACTCATCCGAGCAGGGAGCGATGGTCAAGATGCACCTTCCGTTGCGCCTCTCGCCTGCGCCGCCCGCGCAGGAATCGGCATATGCCTGAAATCCTGCCGCAGAAGAGCGCGCGGCGGTGGCGCGCCGTCGCAGTGGACGATGAGCCACCTGCGCTTAAACGCATGGCGGCACTCCTCGCAGACGTCGAGGGGTTCGAGCTCGTCGCCGCCCTGAGCGAACCGGGAAAGGTCGCAGCCGCGCTGCGCGAGCTGCGGCCTGACGTGCTGTTCCTTGACATCCACATGCCGGGGATGTCGGGATTCGACGTGCTCCGCTCGCTCGACGGCGACGTGCCCGTGGTCGTGGTCGTGACGGCCTTCGACGAGCATGCGATCCGCGCGTTCGAGCACGGAGCGGTGGACTACCTGCTCAAGCCAGTACAGCGCGATCGATTTCAGCGCACCATCGAACGGGTGCAACGGCGGCTGACAGGAATGAGTCAGGAGGACCTGCGCCTTCACCTCGATGCGGTGTTGCGACTTGTCCGCGGTCCCGGCTCTGTGGAGTCCGCACCGGCACGGGTAGCAGTAAGGGTCAGGGATCGGACGACGCTGCTCGACCCGGCTGAGATCGATCGGGTGGATGCCGAGGGCAACGTGCTCCATGTGCAGACGGCTCGAGGGCGATACTCGTTCCGCGAAACCCTCACCGCCTTCGCGGAGCGGCTACCGGCGGGGATGTTCGTGCGCGTCAACCGAGCGACCGTTTTGAACGTCGCGCGCGTACGCTGCGTGGAGCCATGGTTCAACGGCGACTTCGTACTCGTGCTAACCGACGGCACCAAGGTGACATCGGGGCGGGCGTATCGGAGCGATGTTCGTGCTCGCCTCGGCCTCAAATAACCGCCCGCCCCTGCGGGGCAGGGGCACCGGCGAATCCCGCAGATCAACCTCTCGGAGGGGGCCAGGCCGATGGTGCAACACAGATTCATGTCGTGGGCTGCTCTCACGACACTTCTGCTCTTGCTCGGCGTCGAGAATGCCGTCGGGCAGACGACGATTGTGATTCACGATGTGACGATCATCGACGGCACGGGCGCTCCGCCCCGCGGGCATGTGGATCTCGTGCTGCGCGACCGCCGGATGGCGTCGATCGAGGACGCGCGCACATACACGCATCCCGCCGGGCGTTCCACAACGACGCCATGGAGCCTCCAGGTAGCGACGCTCGCGACTACACTCGAGCGTAAACCCCATGACCGCTCTGTAGAGTCAAGTGGTCTCACGACCATCGTTGCGGGTGCAGACAGGCCCGAGCCCCGTAGATTTGACAATCCCGATCTCACGCCATGACTGATCCCACGCGGACGAGAGCTCTATCCGACGGTGCCGCTCGCCTAGCCGGGTGGTCGACGATCGCTGTCGGCGTGCTCCACCTCGCTGTCGGCATTGCGTCGTCCTCACACCTGAATCTCGATCTCCTCTGGTTTGAGGGAAGTGGAATCGCGGTCCTTCTGATCGGCGTGATGACGCTGATTGCTCGACGGGCGAGTCACGACTTGGTGGTCCGACGCGTAGCCGCAATAGCGAACGGATTCGGTTTGGCGCTCGGAGTCACGTTTTGTGTGATTACTGATTGGCGCGAGCCCCAAGGAGTTCTGCTGATTCTGCTCTTCAGTATCGGAACAGCTGCGTGTCTGTCATCTCCGGTCACTCGAGAGGGCCCCGGCTGATGAAGCGGGTTGCAGGCCGCAGGCGCATACCGTTCCATGGCCGCCGCGACGAGACCCCAATCGTTCCGCCGGAGGACGGCTTCCGCGTCTGAATGCGGGCTCCGGACGACAAATGCCCAGCCTCCGGGAGTCTCGGCGGTCAACTCGCGGTCTCGCAACACGCGCTGCGGCACCACTACGGCCTACAGTGGCTCCGCCGCCGCGTCCTCCAATGACAACTTCGAAGCTGACTCTCTTCTTCCCATTCCCGTAGCGGTGCGGGTTCGGACTGACGTGCGGGGTGAGGCCGAGCGCGCGGACGCCCGCAATGAAGTCCGGCGTGTCGTAGCCCTTGTCCGCGCCGAGTGTCCGGCGCCGCGCCTCAGCAACCTGCTAACGCTCGCGAGCGCCCGCCGGCTGTTGCGCGCGCAAGGCTGCTCCGGCAGTCGCGTGATCGCTGCCCGTCAGGGGATAAGCGCGGTCACTGTTCGGACGAGGCCACGCGCATTCCTCCGACGTGAACTTCAGATCTACCTGGATGATCCAGGGCACGGGTCATCCATCCTCGAAAACCGGCGACGGCGACGGCGACGCCTATCGAGCTGAACACCGACTTCGCGGCATGGTGTTTCCTGTCTTCACCCTCAGATTCAGCTCATTCCCTTCAACGGCCGAACACGCGCAGCGCTATTTCAAGGACGTGGCAGTACTCGCGCTCTCAAGCCTCGCAAGCCTCGCAAGCGGATTCGTCGCTGCACACGATCAATCCCGGTGTGGAGGCCGCCACACTCCAACGCCTCGCTCCATGTATACCGGTCGCTCCTATGCGCGTGAACGAAGCCAGGAAACATAGAGGTGGTGACCTTCGTGTACGAGCAATAACTCCACCCATTCCGCAAGCTGGAGCGGACCGAAAACGACGTGCGTGCCGATGCGGTGCCAATCCGACGCCGAGACTGTACGGAGGAGAGTGGCAAGCCGATTTCTAGCGCTCATCAACCTGTCAACAACATTCGCGGTGGTACGCTCCCGCCATGAAGGCCAGTCTGGGTCGTCCTCTGCGTGGTAGCGAGCAATCGTCGGGTTGTCCTCATGGGTTGCGCCCGGCGCAGCGCAGATTCGCCGTGCGCAGGACGCCGAACTGGGTCATGGCGCCATCGACATCCGCCTGCTCGTATCCGAGGCGATCTGCCCAGGCATCCTGGTCGTAGCCGCTGATTGGTGCCCGATCGTGCGCCAGCACCATCCTGAGCCGCCATCCCCACACAAGCTGCGAGTTCGCGAGATGATGGAGCACCTGCACGATCGACCACTTGCACAGTGCCTCCCGCTCCTTGAGCTGCTGAGCCGTTAGCCCGTCATGGATTGGCGGAACTCCGCGCCAGTGCGTTCGAGCACGGCAAAAGGGTCGGCCACAGCAAGAAGGCCGAGCACGGCCGAGGTATATGCGGCCTCGTCGTTGCTCGAACGAGAAGAAGAATTCGAGAAAACGGACACTACTCCCTCAGCCAATCCGGATCAGCAGGAGCCTGAGACGCAGCCCGCATCAATCTCCCGCACTCGCTCTGATCGCGCGCGCGCTCATCCTACCGTTTCTTGGCACGAATACCATGCCGCCGACGCCGTCATGCTCGCGCGTGTGGAGCGTCGCCCAGCCGGCCGCGCGCGGGTTGAAGGAGACAGCTGACGTATCCGAGGTCGGACGAAATCTCGCGAAGCAGGGCATGCGCACGCCGTCGGACCAACCTAGCAACTGCTCTCCCTCCCAGATGAGCCGAAGCACTCCCGAGTGTCCCGTGGCGCGCGCAAATGTCTGCACCCGGCTCGCCGCGGAGGGATGCGGCGCGGTACCGAGAATATCTACCTCGGCCGCACCGAGCCAGTTGGTCGCAATCCACCGGCGCAACTGCGCACGCTGTACCGCGTTGACGAGCGCGGTGTCTGAAGTCGATCGCTGAGTAGCACCGATCACCCGGGCTGTGGCCGCAGACGAGGAGATCGCGCTCGAATCGGGCACCACGCAGCCGAGCGCATTGGTACCCCCCTGATTCAAGGCGCCAACCACGAGCTCCCCCGATTCCACGAGCACGCGCACGAGCCCGCCGTCCGGCAGACGATAAATGCCGGTGAACGCACCGAGCTGCTCTCTATCTAGGGCGACGGCCGCTGGAGGGAGGCTGTCACTCTGTCCCAGGAGGTGTCGCTCGATCGTGCGCCAGACGAAACCCGCCCATCCCGCTTCACCAGACTGGTTGATCGCGAAGACTACCACGGCATTCCGCTCCGGATATGCCGCTAGCATCGAGTTGAACCCTGTCCGCGACCCGCCGCGGTAGATACGCTGGCCGAGTGCGGCATGCGGGACGATGTTCCACCCGTAACCCTGTCTGGCAGCGCTGTCCTGGAGCGTGAGCATTGCGTGTGTGGAGGCTGGCGACAGAACGTGATTCTCCTGCAGCGCGTGCCACCAGCGGAGCAACTCGGGGGCGGTGCTGATCACGCCGCCGGCACCGATCGGCCACTTCGACCACACCGGGGACGACGCGCTCCCCCGAGCGAACCGTGGCTCGGGAAGCAGGACCTCCTCTCGGTCATTGAAAACGTATCCGCCTGCGGCGTCGCTGCGCGCCATGGCGTCGTGCTCCGACCACCAAGTCGTGCGCGTCATTCCAGCCCGACGGAGCAGCCGGTCGTTGACGAACGAGCGGAACTCTTGTCCCGAGACTCGCTCGACTATCAGTGCCAGCAATCCGTAGCCCAGGTTCGAATAGTCGTACCGGCCGATGCGGGCACGTCCGTCGAACGCGAGCGCCTTCTCGATGAACAACGCTGGCGCGTCGGACGAATCGATGCCTGCGTGCGAGGGATCAAGCGGGAGTCCGCTCGTGTGCGTGAGCAGGTGGTGGATGGTGATCCCGGAAACTGCTACCCGCATTCCCGGGAAGAGGCCCGCCAGCGAGTCGGTGAGCCGTAGCTGCCCATCATCCATGAGGACCAGGACGGCAGCCGCCGTAAGGGTCTTCGTGATGGAACCGACATCGTACGCGGTGTTGAGCGTGTTGCGCGTCCCCAGTGCGTTATTGGCCATCCCGAATCCGCGCGCGACGATGGGTCTGCCATCGATCTCGACCAGTACGGTGCCGGAGAAGCCGTACATCTCGAGTCGTTCGAGTGCGACCTCGAGAGAGCTGGGGGCTCTCACCGGAGCCGTGTTTGCGCGATGTGAACACGCGGCGAGCACGAGGATGGCCCCGAGGCCCAGCGTTCTACACCACCGCAGGAATGAGCTGCCCTTCATGGCTGTACGGTAGCCTTCCGCAGCCGCCCCGACTTGGAAGAATCGAACCTCAGCGGCGGAGGAGTCCCGGCTTCCAGCCGGCGACAACGCGGAACGAGCGGCACATGTGACTGTGTTCGGCGAACCCGGTCTCGAGCGCCACTTGTGTCAGGCTGAGCGGTGTCGTCGCGATGAGGTACATGGCACGACGTACCTTCACCTGAAGCCGGTAGGCGCGGACCGACATGCCGTACTGCGCACGGAACGCTCGCGCGAGGTACACCGGGTGCACGCTGGCCTCGGCGGCCATCGCAGAGACCGACTGCGCGCTTCCGTCGTCTAGCGCTACCTTCACGGCCTCCAGCCAGGATGCCGAACCCGATTGCGGATACGGTTGCAAAGCGGCGATGAGCTCCACAAGTGCGTCCTCGTCGCTATTCGCACGCAGTAATCGCAGGCCCGCCCGCAGCGCAGGCGCATTCTGCGTCCACGACCAGCCCTTTGGCGCTTCGCCGACCGCTTCTGCTGGGGAGATCGCGAGCAATGTTGCGCCCGCTGGACCGAAGCGGTTGACGTGTTCCACTGCCCGCGGCTTGTTCACGATCCAACCGGCAGATGCCGTGACCGAGCGGTGATGTGCTTCTTCCAGCAGCGATCCGCCTAACACAGCGCTGATTCCGTGCACCTCGTGCGCGTGTGCGGACATCTGCTGGAACGGCGCGTAGCGCACGACCCTGGCCGTGTAACCGGTTGTCTTGATCGACAGGAGCACCGTTGGTTCGCGCATTCTGCTCTTCATCTTGGCCTATGAATCCAGCGGTGTTGAACGCGAGCGCGGGCACCGGGATACTTCCAGAGACACCATTGATGCTCGCCCTAGTCCGCGGCTTTGGCAATGGCGGCCCCCACGCGCTGCGCCGCCGCCCGTAGTCGGATTCTGGTCGGTGATGTGATCTCCCATCTGACATTCTCGAACACCTGCGCAATCACGGGTGAGGACCAGTTGATCCACATCCCCGGCGGCACTCTGCCGTCGGGCCGACGCCTCCGGTTGCACACGGGACGCGGAACGGACGCCTGGGTGATGGACATCATGCACATCTACCTGAACCGAAACTGGTTCGTCTGGAACAACGCCTGCGGGGACCGAGCCACCGTGCGATACCAGAATCAGGTCATCGACACCGCGGGTTACACTCCGAATCCGCCGGAGGGAGTCCTTGTTCGGATTCGCGGTACCAACCGGCTCGAACCAGTCGCGCGGTACGGGTACGGAACGTACGGAAATCGGTTTTGATCGAAACGAGCGGGGAGCCGGACGACTCGCCGGTCCCCGCCATTTCGTTTCTCCGTCAGCACTCGGGTCGCCGGCCTCTGACATCCGGCGTTCCAGATTCAACCAGGAGAACAAAAACTATGGGCAAGCGCATCACCGTTACCAGCGAAAGCGATTCCGGTCGTAACCAGCGGTTCCGCGACAACGTGAGCGGGCACGATATGTCCCGAGCCGAACTCGCGGCGCGGATCGAGACCGGCCAGTATCCCAACTACCACATCCGCGTGATCAATGGCGTGAAGACACCCGTTTCAAACCCCGACAGGTCGGAAGGGAACAACCTCGGCTGAGATTGTCGGGGCCCGCAGTAGCTATCCGCCCAACGTCAGGCGATGACCTACCGGGAGCAGGCGAGTCCCGAGCTTACCGAGATTGGGCCGAGAGGACTCACTGCAGCCCCGTTGACTACAAGCGCAAAGGGGACCCGCGAGTTCACCCGCGAGTCCCCTCCGGACCAAAAATGCCCATACGACCTAAGTTGTTGTCCCGCTTCAGTGGCCAGGGAGGGAGTCGAACCCCCGACACGCGGATTTTCAGTCCGCTGCTCTACCATCTGAGCTACCTGGCCAAGCAGCGAACGTTAATCGACCCCAACCCACCATTCAACCGTCACACCCGACCGCTCACCTCAACAACCGACGCCGCTCGTTCGCATACACCGGCACCAGGAACGTACCCGAATAATCCACCCCCTGCGTCTCGATCTTCAGCTCGAGCTCCCAATACCTCGGCGGACGCTCCGAAAGCGCGGTACCCGGAGCACTCTCCGGAACCGTGAACCGCCACACGTACTCGCCACGTCGATACTCCGCACGTTTGGTCTCTGAACAGATCTCGTACGCCACGACGACCTGCGATCTGCTGTCACCCGTATGGCGCATCTCGTAGCGCTCCTGCACGCATCGGAGCAGAGCTTCCGGCGACTCGACTCCCGCCAGCCGTGGAGGCCGCGCCATGTGAACCTCGAGCTCCTCGCCAGTCCGAAAGGGAAATCGGCGGAACCGCAGCATCGCCACCCCATACTTCGCACGCCGCCTGATCATGTACGCGACCCACCACATGCTCCCCGCCACCATGATACCCATCACCACGGCGCCGATCCGGAAAGGCCACGGTCGCTCGGGAGAGAAGAAGGCAATCCAGCCGAGCGGCACCATGAACAGGGCGAGGAACCCCGTGAACCACATGGCGCGCGTGATCCGCCTGCCCGAGTCATCCCGCGAGCCGTTCTCATTCCAGGGATGATCCCAGATCCAGGGCTGCCGCTCGTGCGTCTCGCGAAGACGTCTCGTGCGCCGCTGCACCCGCACGCCCAGCACTCCATGCGCGACGAACGACAATCCGGCGACCGCGAACATTCCGCCGATCATCGGCCCGAGCCACCTCGGAACTCCGGACGATGCGTTGAGCAGCTCGAGCCACGCGAGAATGCCGACGGTCACACCGACGACGGCGAACAGCGACCCGAATCCGATCGCCGGCAACCCGTGGATGGTCGTGCCGCTGCGGTCGGTGTGGTTCGACAGCTCCCGTCCGGGTCGTGCGTCGGACGCAGGGTCGGACGCCTGGATCCGTACCGTGCTCTGACGCATGCAGGATCACTCCGGAGGGATTACTCGAAGACGATCCCGGCTCACCCCCTGCAACGGGCTCTGCCGTTATTCCAGCACGGCTTTCAGTCCGCTGGACGCACCCCATGCCTCGCGGTGATCACAGACTTGATCCCACCCCGCACGTTGAAATCCCCCACCACCTGCATCCACCGCGGCGACGCACACGCGACCAGATCCTCGATGATCCGGTTCACGACGCGCTCGTAGAAGATTCCGTCGTTCCGGAAGCTCCACAGGTACGTCTTCAGGCTCTTCAGCTCGATGCAGACATCACCCGGAACGTAGGTGATGCGAATGATCCCGAAGTCCGGAGCTCCACCCTTGAGCTGCTCGAGCTCCTGCGCATCAGTCTCGATCCCGCCGAGCGGGCAGAGTGATGTGAACTCCGAGCAGTCCATGTGGATCTCGTACGGGCGCCCGGGATATGGATTCGCGAATGTTTCGAGAAAGTCGGGGCGTGGCATCCGGGAAGAATGCACTGGGGCTTCCCCCCCGATCTACCCCCTCCAGCGATCGGGATCTCCCGAAGTCATTGCGAAGGGCCGGTACTGGCCAAATACTTGCTGGTACAGTACTTCAGAGAGACTTACGGCCGGCGCGCCATGCTCCGGCTCAGCCGCTGCGAGAACGGCGCAGCGGTACCGCCCCCCGGCAGTGCCGGGGGGCTCTTTCTTTTCCGGGCGAGCCTAGTCGTCGTCCCTCAGCTCGCGCGACATCTCCTCGAGCAGCCGCCGCTCATTGCTCGTCAGGCTGTCCAGGCCATGCTCCGAGATCTTGTCGAGCACGTGGTTCAACGCCTCGGCTCGCTTGCCGCGGGTCTTCACCGGCGGTGCCACTGCCTGCCGCTTGGTCGCGACCGCCTTGCTCTTCGCGACGATCTCATCGATCTCGCTCCCCCTCTCACGCGTCCGCGGCATTGAGCGGGGAATTGCACGCGGCGTCTCGTCAGGCACATCCGGCAGCTGCGACACCCGCTGCCGAAGCCGGTCGATGCTCTGCGCCGATGGCGTCCGCAGGTACAGCCACCCGAACGCGAGTCCGCCGAGGTGTGCAAAGTAGGCCACGCCTCCGCCGCTCGAACCGATCGAGCCGATACCCCACACGAGGTTCATCACGACCAGCATCGCGACCAGCCACTTCACCTTCATCGGTACCACGCCGAACAGGAAAACCTCGTCATCCGGCCAGCGCATCGCGTACGCGAGCATCACCCCGAACACGGCCGCCGATCCGCCGATGAGCTGACCGTCCCGCGACACCAGCAGGTGAAAGAGCCACCCTCCGAGCCCGCACCAGATGTAATAGCGCGTGAACGCTCCCGGACTCCACACGTTCTCCACCCGCCGCCCGAACAGCCACAGGGTGTACATGTTCAGGCCGAGATGGATCACGCCGCCGTGCACGAACATGTAGGTGAAGATCTTCCACCAGGATCCCTGGAGATCCGACAGCTGGAATCCCAGCCAGCTGAACATCTGCGCCGGCCCCACGATCGTCAGCTGGAGGAACATCACAGCGACGTTCGCCGCGATCAGCCACTTGACCGCGGGAGTGATGCGAGGTGGGTCCTGTTCGTCGGCGAGTGCGTAGGACATGCAGACAGCTCGGTGAAGCGGTGGCGCTGCCGCCACTCGGGGATACTGGTTAAGACACGACCCGCCGACAACTGTTCCTGCTCGACGCCCCCTCGACCACGCACTCCCGCAGGGTCAGCGCAGTCCCGCGGGGGGCGGTATCCGAAGCACGAGCCGAACGTCTCCGTGCAGCGCTGCCGCCTGGTCCAGCAGCGTTGACCACCGCCGGTCGAGCGAGCCTGGTTCGGCGGCAGGGCAGGGGTGAACAACAATCATCGTGCCGCGGCTCACCGAGCTCGCCTGCTCGACGATCCTCAGAAGCTG
>JBGTMW010000249.1:0-1543 GCA_041743365.1 Gemmatimonadaceae bacterium | reverse complement strand
CCGCGCATCACGATGTTGATTCGCATCGCGATGTCATCCGAGACGACGGCCATGTTGTAGATCGGCGTCCCGTCGGACCGGAGAACGACGAAGTCCTCGATGTCCTTGTTCGGGAATGCGATCCGATCATGCACGATGTCGTTCCACTCGGTCTCTCCCGGTGGAACGCGAAAGCGGATCACGTGCGGCTCGCCCGCCGCGACGCGCCGCTCGATCTCGGCGGGGTCGAGGCGATCGCACCGCCGGTCGTACTTGAAGCTGTCCTTCGCTGCCTCCGCGGCCTTGCGGCGGACGTCGAGCTCCGCGGGAGTGCAGAAGCAGCGGTATGCCGCGCCGGTCTCGAGCAGCTTCAGCGCGTCAGCGCGGTGCTGCTCGACGTTCTTCGCCTGGTAGACGACCTCCTCGTCCCAGTCGAGGCTGAGCCACGTGAGTCCCTCGAAGATCGCCTCGGTACTCTCGTCGGTGCTACGCGCCCTGTCGGTATCTTCGATGCGGAGGAGAAACTGGCCGCCGTACTTGCGGGCATAGAGCCAGTTGAACAGCGCGGTTCGCGCGCCGCCGACGTGGAGGTCGCCCGTCGGGGAGGGAGCGAAGCGAAGGCGGGGTCGCGTGTGATCGGGGCTGGTCATGGAGACTGGTAGCGGGCGAACGCGAACGGGCCCGTCGCCGAGGACGGACCCGCGCAGCGGAGAGAGAGGGATTCGAACCCTCGATAGGGGTTGACCCCCTATGCCGGTTTAGCAAACCGGTGCCTTCAGCCACTCGGCCATCTCTCCGGAGCCTGCACCCCGGTCGTGAGACCGCGAAGCAGGTGGGAAGGAGATGGATTCTAGCCCGCGCGGCAGGGTGAGTCAACGCAGCGCTTTTCGTTCTCGCAGCGTTTGGCTGGCTGGCGCGAGGATTCGCGATTCAGCGCGTCCTTCAGAGATCACGGAGCTGGAAGTCCACCGCGGTCGCTACGCCGGTTCGTTCGTCAGGGCTCACGGAGCTGGAACTCCACCTCGCGGTCGCGACGCCGCCCAGCGGCATCCGTGACACTGACCGCGAGCTTGTACGATCCGGCGGGCATTTCGTCGATCTCGAGCGTGCGGTGACGTCTCACCGCGGGACCGCCGGCGACTTCATCGAAGGTCGCCGTTACGGGAGCGACGGCCGTCCCGAGGATGCGCTTGAGCACCGAGGCGTTTCTCGCGACCCGGATCGCGACCGAGTAGGAGCTGTCGACATCGAGTCCGCAGACGTCGTAGTACACGTCGAGGTCCCCTCCCGCTTCCTTCGCATCGACCGCATCGACCAGGAGGCTGAAGGGGCGCGCAGCGACCGGACCGCCCCGGCCGCCGGATTCGGACGCGAGTGCCGGAGAGCCCGCGACGGGGCTCGGACAGCGACTCCTGTGCAGGGTCGCGAAGTGGATGGCTTGATAGCCGCCGATGCTCGTGGCGACAATGGCCGCCGAGGTCCACCAGAAGCGACGGCTCCGCGATGCGGCGTATCTCGTGACGATCGCGCCCCGCTCCGCGAGGTGGGCGCGGAGTTGCCGCAC
>JBGTMW010000248.1:0-8137 GCA_041743365.1 Gemmatimonadaceae bacterium | reverse complement strand
CGCGAATCCCGATGAGCGCGAGATAGTCGTGAAGCCGGAGGATGACTTCGCGGTGCTCGGGGTCGTGTGTGGGGTGTTCCGTCCGATGTGCGACCTGGACGTGAGCCCGAAGGAGTCCGACAGCTAGTCCCGGTCGGGGGCGCCGGGGTCGCTGCCGGGAGGCTTTGCCTTCAGCTTCGCCGCGCGCTGTCGGTCCATTCGAGCGTTGATCCTGGCGATCTCATCCCGCGAGTCGAGCTCCAGCGAACGACGCTCCTCGATCTCGGCGCTCATCTCGTTGATCCGCCGATAGCGCTCCACGGCGTTCGGGTTTGCCTGGGCGTTCACCGGGATCATCGCGAGAAGCGCTGATGGCAGCCTGAACTTTCCGACGTGGATCCAGCGGTCGTCCATCCCGTACTTCTGGCCGCCGCGCTCGAAGGTCCAGTCGCGCGGATCACGCTGCTTCGGCGCCGCGGCGATCGAGTCCAGGTGCTCCTTGATCCCCCGAGCCAGGTACTGCTCCAGGTCTTCCGCCTGAGTCATTGGCGGCGGCGTGTACCCGGATGGCGTGTTCCAGATCCGCGGGTCGGAATACGCGGGGGTGACGCTGACGTTTCCACGTCCACCAGGATCTCCGGTCCCCGTTCCGCCGGCGATCCCTGTTCCGGGCGCGACCGGAGTCGCGATCCCGGTTGGTGGCGCAATGGTCGAGGGAACTGACGCGGGCGCCACCAGCCGGGGTGTCTCGGGAACCACTCCTGCCCTGACCGTCGGCTCCGACCTCGGCGCCTCGGCAACGATCCCGGCCGGGGGCATCTCCACGTAGCGAAGCTGCTCGAGAGGCTCCTCGACCGCGGAGATCGGCGGACGGAACAGGTTGGTGACGTGCCGCGGGACATCGATCGCCTGCAGAACGGCCCCGACCACCACCACATGGATGGCGGCCGAAACGAGCAGTGGGCCGTTCGAGCGTCGCTTCACGCAACACGCTCCGCGAAGGAGGAAAGCACCCGGCCAGCGCGAGTCGCTGCTTCGGCGAGACGTTCCGGGCTCGTGATGAATGAGACACGGAAGAAGCCCTCACCGCCAGGACCGAAAGCGGATCCGGGCATCACCACGACCGCTTCGTCCTCCAGCAGTCGCTCGGCGAATGCGGCGCTCGGAATCCCCTCGGGCAGCGGAAGCCAGAGGTACATCGTCGCGCGGGGAACGGCGCAGGAGAAGCCGGCCCCGTGAAATGCCTTCACGGCGGCGTCGCGCCGCTCCCTGAACACGGCTACGTTCGCCGGCAGGAACTCATCCCAGCTTTCGAGTGCGGCAACCGCCGCGGCCTGCACTGCCATGAACGCTCCAGTGTCCACGAACGTCTTCACCTTCGACAACGTCGCGGCGATTTCCGGGCCGGCCACGGCCCACCCGCAGCGCCAGCCGGTCATGTTGTACGTCTTGGACATCGAATGGAACTCGATCGCCACTTCCCGGGCTCCATCGATCTCGAAGATGCTCGGCGGGCGGTATCCATCGAACGCCAGCTCCGAGTAGGCGTTGTCATACACCAGGAGGCAGTCGAGTTCCCTGCACCGCCTGACGACCCGCTCGAGATAGTCGCGTGGCGCGACCGCGCCCGTGGGGTTGTTCGGATAGTTCAGGTACAGGATCCGGGCCCGGCTCAGCACATCGTCGGGGACCTCATCGAGCTCCACGAGGAAATCGGTCCGCGGTCGGAGGGGATACTTCCAGGGCGAACCCTCGGCCAGGATCGTCCCGCCCAGATAGGACAGGTACCCAGGCTCGGGGATGATCGCCACATCGCCGCGCTGGAGGTATGCGAGGGCGAGGTGGGCGATTCCCTCCTTGGAGCCGATCAGGGGGACGACTTCGTTGAACGGATCGAACGACTGCCCGAACCGACGCTGCATCCAGGCCGAAACCGCCTCGCGGAACGCCGGGAGCCCCATCGCGAAGCCATATCGGCTCATCGCGGGATTCCGGCCCGCGGCGGCGAGGGCCTCCACCGCCGATGCAGGGGGTGCGAGATCCGCGTCTCCGGCGCCCAGGTCGATCACATCGGCTCCGCGCTGGATCAGCTCGCGCTTCCGACGTGGAATGGAGGCGAGTGGATACTCGGGAAGCTCCTCGAACCGTGAGACCGGCTTTGGCACTAACTCTCCCCCTTCACAGGGTTGCGGATTCGGCTGAGCCCCTCGATCTCGATCTCCACGACATCGCCATCGGCCAGCGGCCCCACGCCAGCCGGAGTGCCGGTCGCGACGAGGTCGCCCGGCTCGAGCGTCATGATTCCGGTGATGTAGCGCAGGATCGCGGAGATGCTGAACACCATCTCTGCCGCCGTCGCTCGCTGGCGCTCCACTCCGTTGACCCGGGAAACGACGGTCAGCGAGGCCAGGTCGCGCGGCGCAGCGTGCATCGGTCCCAAGGGACAGAAGGTATCGAAGCTCTTCCCTCTCGTCCATTGTCCGTCGCGGTTCTGGAGGTCGCGCGCCGTTACGTCGTTCACCGCCACGATGCCGCGGATGCCCGCAAGGACCTCGGACTCGGATGCACGCCGCAGGGTCTTGCCGATCACCACGCCGATCTCCCCCTCGAACTCGACCTGCTTCGATATGCGCGGGAGCACTATCGCATCACCCTCTCCGATCACGGCCGAAGGCGGCTTCAGGAAGATCAGGGGTTCGGAGGGAACGTCGTTGCCGAGCTCCTTTGCGTGCTCACGGTAGTTGCGGCCGACGCAGACGATCTTTCCGGGACGATTCACCTATGATCTCCTCGATGTTGAAGGGCGTTTCTCATCTGCCGCTGCCACACGACGCTCGCGAGAACGAGTCCGATGAAGGCGCCTGAGATGGCGCAAAGCCCGATGTGCACCCATGTCGCGGGCTGGTGGAGAAAAAACCCGGAACGCCGGTGGAGCGCGCCGAGCATGCCGGCGATGATTGCACCGGCGGCGACGACAATCCAGAACGAACGCGCCGTTGCCGGCGCGCCATGGCGGACTCCGAGTCCGTGCGACAGGGCCACCGGTTCCATGATACCATCCGGCTTCTGCGGACGCGCACTTCCGGTCGAATCGACGGATGCGCCGCGGCTTCGGCGGTCGGCGGCCCATTGACGCAGGAGCCGGCGCCGGCCGATTTGCCGCAGCAGAACGACGGTCACCAGCGCCAGCACAATCCAGGTCGCCAGCTTGGCGATGATCCACGCTTCGGACGAGGGAAGCGTCTCGCGCGGGAGCCAGCTCGTGGGTTCCCCGAGGGGCAGCGTGCTCCAGAACCCCGAGAGGCGGTCCAGAACCAGGTGGCTCGCGGACCCGGCCAGGGCCGACGCAGCCACCACCCCCCATTGACGCAGGGTGTTGGGCTGCTCGCGAAGCAGCGCGTATTCCGACAGTCGAAACTCTCCGCCGGATGGAAGGTGGTGTGCGAGTGGTTCCGCGACGACCCGCGTGATGATCCAGAACAGCACGAGCGCGACGGGCAGGCAGAACGTCACGAGGCCTGGCCATGTGTGGCTGATCGTCGCCGTGGGATAGGTTCGGACGAAGTATTCGACGTCGGGAGCCATGCTGCCGAGCACCAGCGCCGTTCCGCTCGTTCGGCTCGGCGCGACGATCTTGAGGGGCAGCACGACCGCCTGATGCGAGAGGAAGGTCAGCGGCATCAGCGACCCTTGGTGCGAGTGGCACCCGTCGAATAGAAATCGCGAAGCTTCTCCATTATGGCGGCCCACGGCGCAATCGCCCGGCGCGCGGGCGGCAGCGCGTCGATCAGCCCGCGCCCATACGACTTGCTCACCGCGCGCGGATCGGCGAGAACTATCGCGCCGCGATCAGTGGCCGTGCGGATGAGCCGGCCGACCCCTTGCTTGAGTCGCAGCGATGCGTGGGGCAGCATGTACTCCGCGAACGAGTTGCCACCGCGCGCATCGATCGCCTCGCAATTGGCGGCGGTGACCGGTTCGGTGGGAACGCGGAAAGGGAGACGCGGGATCAGCAGACCGCGAAGCGCGTGGCCGGCGACGTCGACTCCTTCCCAGAACGACGCGGTGCCCAGGAGGATCGCGCGCCCCGATGCGCGGAATCGCCGCAGCAGCGCATCGCGGCCTTCCTCTCCATGGACGAGAAGCGGCCAGCGCCGCTCGACCCCGCGGGCGCGAAGCTCCGAGGCTGCCCGCTTCACATCGCGGTGGCTGGTGAATAGAACGAATATCCCGCCGTCGGAAGCGTCGGAGAGATCCACGAGCGCGCGGATCGTGCACCCGAAGTGTGCTTCCGCGTCGACGTTCGGCGCCGGAAAATCGGTCGGGATCGCGAGTATCGCCTGGGTCTGGTAGTCGAACGGCGATGGAAAGATTCCGGTCGTCGGGAGGAGCTCCGGCGTCGTCAGCCCGAGCCGCCTCGCCAGGAACTCGAAGCGCGACTCCGGCGCGAGCGTCGCGCTGGTGATGACCGCTGTCCTCACGCGCGAGAAAAGGTCCTCCCGGAGAATCGGCGCGAGATCCAGCGGAACCGACGCGACGCCGACGTTCCGGTCGCGCCCGCGAATCTCCACCCATCGCACGCTGGGCTCGCCATCGGGCGGCTCGAGAGCGCGCTGTAGCGCGTCTCCGGCCGCTGCGAGCCTCCGCGCAACACCGCCGATCTCGTTCAGCAGCGCATTGGCTGCCTCGTCCCGCGCGCCCTCCGTCTCGAGCCGGTCGCGGACCATGCGAAGGCCATCGGCGACGAACCCGATCTCGCGAAGAAGATCGGTGAGCGCGGCCCCGAGCCCGCCCTGCCAGACGGGATGCGCGGCAAACGCTTCCGTGAGACGTACGGTGGTCTCGCCCTGCTGATCGAGAAACGCCCCCAGCAGGTCGAACACCAGGTCCACCTTGTCACGCGCCGAGCGCGCCGATGGAACGAGGCGCTCCTGCACGAGCTCGAGACTCGCGGTGCTCAGCAGGTCGCCGCGGCTCAGCAGCCGGCTTCCGAGCGCCGAGAGCAGTCCCTTCCCCCGGCGGTCGAGCCTCGCGAACAGGCGCACCAGCGCCATGCGTGTGACTGTCGCACCGAGGTGCTTCGCTGCTGCATCCTCGAGGTGATGGCCTTCGTCGATGACGAGGTTTGTGTACGACGGAAGCACCGCCGCTTCCGACCAGTTCTGCTGCGCGCGTCGAACCGCGAGGTCCGAAAGCAGGAGATGGTGGTTTGCGACGACCACGTCCGCCTGCGCCGCGTGCCTTCGCGCCACGAATACGAAGCAGTTCGAGTAGTGGGCGCAGGAATGGCGCAAGCAGAGGTCGGGCTCCGCCGCTACTTCATCCCATACTTCCTGGCGCGGCTCGACAGCGAGATCGGCACGCGACCCATCCTTCGTGCTCTTCGACCACTCCTCGAGCGTCGCGATCTCCGTTGCGAGCGACTCCTCGAAGAGCGCCGTTCCGGATGTCCGCGCCTGCTCGAGTCGCAGAAGGCAGAGATAGTTTCTCCACCCCTTCAGCAGAGCGAAGCGCACCGGCTGGTCGTGCAGCGCTCCGGCGAGAAACGGCAGGTCGACTCCGACGAGCTGCTCCTGGAGATTGATCGTGTTCGTGGACACCACGGTGCGCTCACCGTTGGCGGCCGCCCAGCGGAGAGCCGGGAGCAGGTAAGCGAGCGACTTCCCGATGCCCGTGCCCGCCTCGAGCAGTCCCACGCCACCATCGTTGTACAGACGTGCCACGGCCTGCGCCATCCGGCGCTGGCCGGGCCGGTCCTCGTACCGGTCCAGCTCCGCCGCGACCGCGCCGCGGGGTCCGAGGTCGCGGTCGATGGATTGCACGTCGAGGGGTACGTGCTTCTCTTCGCGCGGAATCTCGACGACGACGTACAGCTCTCGCACGTCGTTGTCGATGATCCCGAACCCGACGCCGTCATCGTGCAGCCGCGCCGCGACCTCGAGGTCGGCTTCGGACGGCTCGAGGTGTCCGGAAGGATGGTTGTGCAGGAGCATCTCGCCGCGCTTCGCGACTCCGGGGAGCGCGAGCACGCAGCGCGCATCTCCGCGCGCCACCGGCCGCGCGGTGCGAGCCACGCCATCCTCATCCATCGTCGCGACGAAGCAGACTTCCCGTCCGCCGGCGAGGCGGATGGCGGCGCGCATCGCGGCGGAAGCCTGCGGGGAGAGGGATGCGTGCGGGGTGTCGATGGCGGCCGGGTACGGCTTCAGGTCTTGAGCGGCTTCTTCTTCGCCGCTGGAAAGAGCACGTTGTTGAGAATGAGGCGATATCCGGGTGAGTTCGGGCGCAGGGAAAGATCCGTCGGCGGGTTGCCGATCGCGTGCTGCGGATCTTCGGGGTCATGTCCGCCCAGGAACGCCCACGAGCCCTGGCCGTAGTCGCCTCGAATGTACTTGACCCAGGGCGTCGACTCCTCGTAGCCGAGCACGGTGACACCGGGCTTGAGCGTGGAGCGTGTGAAGCTCGTGGTCACGCCATAGAAATCGGGTATGACGGTCCGGTGATTCTGGACCAGCATCGCCGCGACAGGATCGAACTTCGCCGAGAAGCCGAACAGGGTGAAGACACCGAGAGGCTGGCGCCGCCCCTGCACGTTCACCTGATGGCCGTCGATGTCGCTCATGGAATTGATGTACGGCGATGGCTCTAGCCGCGCATTGCGAAAAGCGAAGGAGCGCGTCCAGTCCATCTTCGTGTCCGCGCGTTCATCCATGGGAGATCCGTCGGCGAACTCCCCGGCGATGTCCACGCTGTGCCCGGCGATCGCGAGCTCGAGGGTCTCGGTCGCCCCGCACATGGCGAAGAGGAATCCGCCGCGGTCCACGAATCCCCGTATCCCGTCAGCGACGGCATTTTTCAACGCCGGAATGTTCGCGAAGCCGAGCTGCCGCGCGGTAGCCATTCCGCGCTGGACCTGGTCGGTGAACCAGGGTGCTCCGCGATAGGCGATGTAGAACTTGTTGAGCTGGCCCGTGAAATCCTCGTGGTGGAGATGCAGCCAGTCGTACTTCGACAGGTCGCCGCCCACCACATCCTCGTCCCAGATCGTGGTGTATTCGATCCCGGCGTATTGGAGCGCGAGGGTGACCGCGTCATCCCAGGGCGGCGACTGCGGTGGCGTATAGATCGCAACCCTTGGCGCCTTCTCCAGCGGCACGGATTCCATGTTGGCGCCCGCGATCTCCGCACGGATCGACGCCACCTGCGCATCCGACGCCTGCTCCAGCGACACGCCGTCGAGCGCGGCCTTCCGCTGCAGCGTCGCATCGGCCGGAAGAAGGAACGATCCGCCACGATAGTTCAGCAGCCACTCGGCCTTCATCCCCAGCTTGAGAGCATGATAGGTAAGCCCGTACGCCTTCAGGTGGTTCTGCTGGCGGTCGTCCATCGGGACGACAAAATGCTGGGCGCGCACGACCGTCGGAGACGCGAGCATGACCAGCGCGGCAGCGAACTGCACGAGGAACCGGAGAGCGACGACACAAGGTTCGTTAAGGCTCATCATGATGCCGTGTTGGGCGGTATCGCGTTACGGGCGATGTCGAGCTCGCGGCGCGCCTGGGGGACGAGCGCGCTCTGGGGATAGGTGATGATCAGGTGCTCGAGCCGCTGTATCGCGTCGCCGTGGTCACCCGCGGCGCGCAGCGCGCGGGCCCAGTCGAGATATGCTTCGGCAGCTTCCGGCGAATCCGGATATCGCTCGCCGATGCGCCGCCACAATGCAACCGCGGCGCCCTTGTCATCCCTGGCTGCGCGGATGCGCGCAGCCAGCGAGAGCAGGAGAGACGCCGCATCCGGAACCGACGCCACGGCGCCCTCGAACGCCGTTGCGGCAGCCGCGCTGTCGGCGCGGGCGAGAGCGAGAAAGGCCTGGCCCACCAGCGGCGATTCCTTCATTCGGGTGCGGGAGAGCAGCGCCATGGCCATCACTGCATCGGCGCCCGAGCCTCCGCCGCGCAGCGATGCTCTCGCTCCCTCGAGATTCCCGTCGTAGAGCGCGAGCCAGCCCGTGACCTCGGCCGCCTCTTCCTCGGTACCGGAGACGGCAAGGGCCTCCCGGGCGCGGGTGACATCGCCCGCGCGAACCCACGCCCACGCGATCTCGCGCCGCACCAGGTCCCTCTGCGCGTCGGTGAGCCACTGGGAGTAGGCCTCGCCC
>JBGTMW010000247.1:0-9211 GCA_041743365.1 Gemmatimonadaceae bacterium | reverse complement strand
CTCCCGGAGTTCAGGTACTGGGTTCCCCAGCAGACGGCAGCTTGGCGCAACAACAAGAACAACTACATCGCGCAGGCTCCCGTGTCGCGCGAGCAGCGGCAGGAGTTCATCGCATTGCGGCGGCGTATCATCAAGGCGCTCTACGACGGCGGTGTGCCCTTCCTCCTCGGCTCCGATGCCCCGCAGCTCTGGAACGTTCCCGGCTTCTCGGCACACCGCGAGCTGGGTGCGCTGGTGGCCGCGGGCCTGACGCCTTATCAGGCGCTGCGCACCGGAACTGTGGACGTGGCGAAGTTCCTGGGCGAGGAAGGGAGATCCGGCGTCGTGCGCGTCGGTGCACGTGCGGATCTGATTCTGCTCGATGCGAATCCCCTCGAGGCGATCGCCAACTCGCTGCGCATCAACGGCGTCGTCGTGAACGGACGCTGGATCGGACCCGCCGAGCGTGGGCGGATGCTCGATGCACTGGCGTCGCAGTAGGCCATGAACGCTCGATGGACGGTCAGCTGGGGGGCGCAGCCTTGGCCGTCGGACCAGCCTTCAACTTCGCGTCGTACCAGCTCAGGATCCGGTTGTGAAAGTCGGTGAAGTCGCTGAGTGAGTTCATGGGCACGCCATGTCCGCCGCCCATGTAGTGCACCCACACCACTTCCTTCCCAAGCCGGCGCATGGCGTAGTACATCTCGCGCGTGTTGATCGCCGGCACATTGTGATCCTGCTCGCCGGTCAGCAGCAGCAACGGCGTCCTGATGCGGTCCGCGAAGAAAAGGGCGGAGTGCGCGATGTACTTCTGCGGCGCCTGCCAGAAGGTGGCGCCGATGCGGTCCTGGCTCTTCTCCGCCGCGTGGACGTTCCGCACGCCGAGGCGTGGGCTGTCCCAGGTGAAGCTGATGAGGTCCACCTTCCCCGATATGTTGATGGCGGCCTTGAAGCGCGGGGTCTGGGTGATGAGCAGGTTCGTGGCGTAGCCCCCGTAGCTGGTGCCGTGGACGCCGAGTCGGGCGGAGTCGGCGATGCCGCGCTCGATGAGGGAGTTGGCAGCGGAGGTGACGCCCTTCACCCACGCCTCGCCGGGGTAGCCGGTCTCGAAGTCCACCGACGGCTTCACGACGACGTAGCCGCGCGAGTTGAGCAGGTTGGCTGTGGGGTCGAAGGTGTCGTCGAAGAATTCTTCATAGATGATGAATACCGTGGGATAACGAGTGTCAGCCCGGTAGCCGATAGGAAAGTGGACGACGCCATGCTTTTGGTGGCCATCGGCGTCGAGATACGACATGAGCTCCGTCCTGCCGAGCTTCGCCGCGAGCGAGGGGTTCGCGTTCGTGAGACGGCGAACATTACGGATTTCGGCATCGGCGACGTGGATGTCGGGCGGACGATTGCCCGAGGCCGCGTTGAAGACGATCACGGACCCGTTGCGGGCGACGCGGATGCCGGAGTAGAGTCGGTCGTCCTCCAGCAGCTTGTCGAGGCGCTTTGTCTCGCGATCGTAGCGGGCGATCCCGCGCTGCCAGGCAATGCGCGAGTTGCTCGTCATGTAGACGTATCGACCGTCGTCGCTCCACCCCACCGTGCTCGCGCGCGGTGATTCGGGGAGCGAGTCCGACGTCTCGACGATGAGCTCGCGGGCTTTGCTGTTGACGTCGATCACCCACAGGCCGCGCCGGTTGCTCGCGACGATCGCGTCCCCCTTCGGCGACCAGCGCACCGGCGTGAAACGCTCGGCCGCCAGACGATCGCGCGCTTCCTTGCTCGTGTCCGGCTGCGCGCGGGTGCCCGAAGTGTCTCCCGCAAGCTGGCGACGTACGGTATCGGCGAGTGAGCCGAGCCAGAGCTTCCCTTCGTGGGCGTACGCGAAACGGCGGCCGTCCGTGGTCCAGACGATGTTCACGCCCTTGAGCGTGGGAATGACGACACGCGCCGTGTCTTCGCCATTCAATGATCGCGCGACGAGCCGGTTCTCGGTACCGAAGATGACGTCATAGTCGGTCTTCTTCGTGATGTCTTCGGAGAGCGCAACGACGGAGCCGTCGTCGGCGAGCACGTAGTTCGCGACCATGCGCTCCGGGACGATCTCGCGGAGCTGGCGCGTGCGCGGGTCGTACGAGACAATGGAGCGTACGGCATTGCGGCGGCGCATGCCGTCCCAGGCGAGGAAGGGGTCGTTCCCGACCTGGACTATCACTGGTCCGGTGGTGAGACGCGCGAACTCGGCGCGAGCCTGCTCGCGCCACGCGTCGGTGCGGAGGGCGAAGACTACGTTTCCGTCGCGCGTCCACCGCAGATCATGATTCTCTGCGACGTACTTGCCAGCGGAAATCGAGACCAGCGTGAGCTTTCCGTTCTCGCGGTCCCAGATCTCGAGCGAGGGCTTGGCGTTCCGCTCGAGGACGAGCGCGAGGTGCCGCCCATCCGGAGACCAGGCGGAGCCGAGCACGGTGTGCTTCGTCGGGAGGATCGCGCGCGCCTGGCCGCTCCGGGTGTCGAAGAGCCAGAGGGTGCGTGGCGCGGGTGCGATGTACGTGACGTCGCCGAACGCGCGGTTGTTGTCTACGCCGATGTTGTCGCGGCGCATACCCGACGTGGCGAAGAGCCAGCGGCCGTCTTCGCTGAGGTCTCCGATCTGGTACGTGACGATGTTCAGAGCGTCGTCGATCGTGAAAGAGTTGGGCTGCTGGGCGGTCAGCGGCAGGGCGACGAGTAGGGCGACGAGTAGGGCGAGGGCTGGGAGGCGCATGCGTTTGGCGGGTAGGGGTCCGCTCAATATCGGACGCGGTTCTCGGCGGGGCTAGCGCGCGCTGTTCTCGGCGCTTGGGCCGGCATTCCTCCAGCGGGCCAATCACCGCCGCCGGGATGGAGGAGGCGAAGGTGAGGCCAACGCTCAACCCTGTGCGCTCATATCGCAACCGTGGACGATCGAGTTGGTGACAGATAGGTTCGAGGACTCGCAGTGGAGATCCCCATCCACCCATCCGGCTCGCACGATCGCGAGCGTCACCAACCAGATCCCATGACCACCAGACGTCAGTTCATCCGCACCGGCCTTGCGGTCGGCGGAGCGATGCTCACCGGATGCAGCCGCCCCGTGGCCGACGCGATGAACGCCGCGGCAGAGCAGGCATCGCGCCCGAAGATGAAGCTGCTGATCCTCGGCGGCACGGGATTCATCGGTCCGCACCTCGTGCGACTTGCCGTAGCGCGGGGGCACACCGTCACGATCTTCACGCGCGGTCGGCGCACCGCCGACCTCCCCGCGTCAGTCGAGCGGCTGGTCGGTGATCGCAACGGCCAGCTCGGTGCACTCGAGGGCCGTCGCTGGGATGGCGTGATCGACGACTCCGCGACCAATCCCGAGTGGGTGCGGATGTCCACCGAGCTGCTCGAGGATTCGGGGCAGTACCTCTTCACGTCATCGACCGGCGTCTACTATCCGTACCTGACCCGCGGCGTCGATGAGACGGTCGCGCCGCGGATCGTGGCGACCGATCCGCGGGATGGGTCGGAGGCGTACGGGGTCGCGAAGGCGCAGAGCGAGCAGCAGGCGCAGCGCGTGTTCGGCGATCGTGCGATCGTCGTGCGTCCCTCGTACATCGTGGGCCCGGGCGACACGAGCGATCGGTTTCCCTACTGGCCCGTTCGACTGGCGCGCGGGGGCGAGGTGCTCGCGCCTGGGAAACGTGACGATGCGGTCCAGTTCATCGACGTCCGCGATCTCACCGCGCTCATGGTGAGGCTGCTCGAGAACCGGCAATCGGGCGTGTACAACGTCGCGGGGCCACGATCGCGGATGACGATGCAGCAGTTCCTCGAAGGGGCCCGGGACGCGTTGAACGCCGACGTCCGCTTCACCTGGGTCGACGATTACGACTTTCTGAAGGAGCACAAGATCATGGCCGCGGTCCCCTGGGTGTTGCAGGAGGGGAACGAGTTCGGGCATCTGTCGGTGCGGAACGACCGCGCCATCGCCGCGGGGCTGACGTTTACGCCGCTCGCCACCACGGTTCGCGATACCCTCGAATGGTGGGCGACCGTTCCCGAAGCGCGCCGCAACGCACCGCGCTTCGCGATCACGCCGCAGCAGGAGGCGACCGTACTGGCAGCGTGGAACGCGCGGGTCGGGTAATAGTTCGCGGTGCGGTTGGTCCGATGAGCCGTAAGCACGGCGGCCAGGAGGAACCCCTGGACGGCGCTCACGAGCTCGGCGAGCTGGATCCAGTCGATCGTGACTTGCACTGTCGGCGCGGGTGGGATCAGAAGCACGTGATGCTTCACTGTGCGGCGTCCGAGAGCAATCGGGCCAGGCCGGCGCCCTCATAGACTCTGCCGCGCGCGATCACCGCGTGGATGCGCGAGACGTTTCGAATCTCGACCAGCGGATCGGCATTGAGCAACACGAGATCGGCCAGTTTGCCGACGCCCACGGTGCCGAGCGAATCGAGCATCCCCGAGAATGCCGCCGCATCGTGAGTCGCGCTCCGCAGCGCCTCGAGGGGCGTCATGCCGATCGTGTCGACAAAGTATCCCAGCTCGTCGTGCAGACTGAACCCAGGGTACATCAGCGCGACCCCGACGTCCGTCCCCGGGAGAATGACGACGCCGGCACGGTACATCTCCCTGAGATCGGCGAGCACATCGCGATAGACGCGCGGCAGGTAGAAGCGCCGGATGAGCGCGTCCTTGATGCCGCCGCGCTCGGTCACCTGCTCACGCCAGTCCTCGATGAGGTACCCTGAGACGTACCGGCGCCGCGGGTCTACCTGGCCGAGCGTGTCATCCACTATTCGTCGCGCATCGCTGGGCGCCACGCGGAACCATTGATAGTAGGTCACCATGTTGGGAACCATGGCCACACGCGAGTCGACCAGCCGCCGGAGGATGTGAGTCCTTGTAGCGGAGTTCCGTTTCTGCAGCGACGGATAAATGGCGTGTTCGATGCTGCGCTGCCCAGCGTCGAGCATCGCCTCCGGCGGAGCAATGTCGCCATGGGCGGCCAACGTCAGCCCGACGCGCTGCGCTTCGGCGGCTATCGCGCGATAGGCGCTCAACGACGCTACAGTGCGCACCTTGACGAAGTCAGCGCCGAGGCGCGCCACCGAGTCCACGACACGGCGCGCATCCAGCGTGTCCCCCACGGGCGCACGAAAGTGATCGACCGGCTCGACGGTGCCTCGTGATTTCATTCTGCGCACGCGCGCGGCGCTCTCGAGTATCGGGCCGGCTGTTCGGATGCGAGGCCCGACTCGCACCCCGGCCTCGACCTCCGAGCGCCAGCGTCCGAGGACAGCGAAGTCGCCGCCCATGTCACGCACGCTGGTGACACCGTTCGCGACAAACAGTCCGAGCGACTTTTCGCCCGCCTTCGCCAGGTGCACGTGCATATCCCACAGGCCCGGAATCAGAAACTTGCCGCTGCCGTCAATCACGGTGAGATCGGGAGGCAGGCGCGAGCGGATCGTCGAGTCGAGCGCCGTAATCCTCCCGTCCCGAATCACGACGGTCATGTGCGGACGGGCGGCGCTGCCGGTGCCGTCGATGACGGTTACGTTCGTGATCGCGAGCGGCCCGCTTTGGGGGCTGGCAGTTCCGCCAGTGACGGCGGTGAACGCGAAGAGAAGACGAATCGTTGTCGCCAATCGCATCGGCATTTGCGTCAATGATGGTAGTGACTCGAGGCCACGGTGATCCCGCTACGGCCTGCGCGCGAAAGCGTCAGGCCGCCGAGTAAACGATAACGAAGGCGGCGATTACACATACGTAGGCGCATGCAATCCGCGTAGCTCGTAGTGGCGCACGTTGCACATCGGATTCGGCGATCGCCGCGCGGTCATGGCCGCGCAGGAAGAGGATGTAGGCAAGAAGCGCCATCATGACACCAGCGATCACGTCGACCAGATAGTGCTGCTTCGTGTACAGCGTAGAGATGCCGATGAGACCTGCCCAGCCCATCGCCGTCACACCAACTCCTCGGTGCACCCGATGGCAGCTGAGCGCAGCGACGAACGCCCAGGCAACGTGCAGAGATGGAAAGCAGTTGCGCGGCGGGTCGATGTCATAGATCAGCCGAAGGGCCCATGGAAACAAGCCATCGGTGGTGATTGCTGGCCTGGGGAGTGATGTCGGATACGCGAGATAGCCTGCAAACGCGAGGAATTCGACCAGAATGTATGACCAGAGCACACGCCGAGTCAGTGCTGCTCCACGCACCACGAAAGCCGGCAGAAACGCGAAGAGGAATACCGATCCGTATACGAGCATCCACGCAGGCTCCAGCGGAATCGCACGATCGATGGCAAGCTCCGGCATGTTGGCCGCTCGCCCCCGATTGAACGCCGAGATGACGTGGTATACGGGGATTACCACGGCGAGGGCGAGCGCTGGTACGGTGTTGTGGTAGGGGGTGCGCGTCACGCGCCGACCCGCGAGTGTACCAAAGAAGGCCAGGCCGGAAATCGCCGGCAGCCATTCCCAGCCTCCGTCGGGGCGCGTGAAGGCCAGGATCACGCACAATGCACCGAACGCGAGGGCAAGAAGGGTCAGCCGGCGCTGACTCAGCGACCCGAGCAAAGCTCCAGGCGGACGCAATACTGGTTGCGGTTGCGACAGGGTTTCCTGGTCTGGTTGAACGGTGGGTCGGTCCTGCTACCAAGTGGGTTGAAACATCATATCGTTTCCGCCTCCTCGTCCGCTGGGCTCGATCTGCAGGCAGGACTCTGAACGAACAGACAGTTGACGGCAATCCGCTCCACACGAACGACGACTACTCCCTTGCATCGGCCACGGGCGGGGCCTGCGCGTCCATGGCGGGGCGACCCGTGCACGAAGACCACCGCGGGATGCGGAGATGATCACCGGGGCCGGTACAACGCTGCGACAAGGGCCGTCCCATCCGCACTGGAATAGCGCACCATTTCGGTGTCGTAGGAGCCGAGGCGTTTCATGCGCCCCATACGCAGCGGGCTCGAAAGGTGACACGCGAGGAGTCACGGTCGAGGGGATGCGGTCTGGAAGATGTGACTGGGCTGGCCTCTGCAGCGTACGCTAGTTGGCTGGCAGCGACATTGTAGTAGTGGTTTCAGATCGTCCGGATTCGGATCCTCCGATGCCAGACGTCAACACCAGGATCAACGACGATGGAAGAACGATTCAGCGGATGAACCGAGGCGTATGAAACCCGCCCCACGGGAAAACAACAGCGCGATGCCCGACTGGAGCGATGATGGTGGACTCAGGTCGGACCAGATCCGCATGATCCGTTGAAATCCGTTCAATCGTTCTTCCATCGTTGTTGCGGTTGCCGTTGCCAGTGGCTTCGTCGCCGAGTGGGTACGACGAAGCCCCTCCTAATCCGCGTCGCCTGCGTCCTCCTCATCGTTCAGGGCGTCACCGTCTCCGGCATGGCGCTGCACGACGTAGACCGCGACAACCACAGCGAGCGTGAGTAGGCCCACCAGTATCTCCATGACCCTGCCATTGGAGCAAAGAAAAGGGTGTACGCCGTCTGGAAGATATGACCGGGATGGCCTCCGACTTCTTCGTGGATCAGCTCCCGTAGTATGAGTCGGAGTCGCCGGAGCCACCTGCGACGCTCGTACTGTCGCACTTCCACGGAGACCACCCCATGTCATCGTCTGCTGCTGCTCCCGCTGCTCCGGTTGCTGCTCCCTCCGCGATCTACCTCGGGGAGGCTCCTGTCTGCCATTGAGTCGTACAGCGCGTAGCATCAACTCATGCGGATCTGTAGCATAAGAGAGCGCACCACACGACGGACGCTCCTCGCCGTCGTGCGCTGCACCGCGCCTGTCCGCATGCCTCCGCACGTCCGCCCAGGTGCCACCGTTCCGGCTCGCATGGGCTGGAGCCGGCTCGGCCACGACCCTCTCAGCTGAACGCGATCAATGTTGCGATATGCCGCGCCGTCCCCTTCGAATTTCCTGTTCGCGCCGGGACACCGTAGTCCGGTGGCCGCTTGTGTGGTGGCTCTCCTGTGGCTGGGAGGGATCGCCCAGCCGGCCGCCTCGCAGGTCTCCGGCGCAGCGCCGAGGCCCGAGCGGCTGGCCGTGTTTCTCGACTGCGGCTTCTGCGATGAGACGTTCATCCGGCAGGAGATGACGTACGTTGACTACGTTCGGGATCGGGAGGTGGCCCACGTCCATGTCCTCGTAACCCGGGTGAACACCGGCGCGGGAGGTACGGCTTACACATTCGACCTGATCGGCCGGGGCCCGTTCCAGGGGATGGATTACTCCACGGTCTACACCACCAGCGCTGGCGTCACGGAGGCGGTGGAGCGGGAGGGATTCCTCCGCAGGCTCCAGGCGGCTCTCGTTCCGTACCTCTTGCAGACTCCCCTTGGAGCGCGCCTGACCGTCGCGGTGGAACCTCTTGAGGGGGCGGGCGCCGGGCAGGTGGCGCCGCGTGGCGATCGCTGGAACAACTGGACCTTCGAGCTCTACGCGGATGGAAGCGCGGACTTCGAGGCCCGGCAGAAGTCCTTTGACACGCGCTACGGCGCGTACGTCAACCGGGTCACGGAGGATTGGAAGATCCAGCTCCGGCCGTTCTTCAACTACAACTACGACCGCTTCGAGCGCGACAGCGTGACCATCACGAGCACCGCACTTCGTGATGGCTTCACGAGCTACGTTGTCCGGAGCATCTCACCGCACTGGTCGGTCGGGGGGTTCGGGGACGTCTTCACGTCGACGTTCGACAACGTGGACCTGCGGTACCGGCTCATGCCGGCGATCGAGTACAGCGTTTACCCGTACCGTGAGGCAACCCGGCGCCAGCTGACGATCGCCTACCGGGTAGGCGGCTCGCACATAACCTACCGGGACACGACGATCTACGAGGAGACGAAACAGCTCCTGCCGGAGCATATCCTGAGTGCAGGGTACGAGGTCACGCAGCCCTGGGGACAGATCGATGCCGGCATCAACGCCTCGCAGTACCTGCACGATCTCGACCGCTATGCCGTTCGTTTCGGGGGCAGCGTCGACGTGCGCGTCACTCAGGGGCTCTCCGTCGAGGTCGGCGGGCAGCTCGCGCTCATCCACAACCAGCTGAACCTTCCCAAGGGCGATGCCGATCTGGATGAGATCCTCCTGCGCCGCCGTCAGCTCGAGACCAACTACCGCGGTGGGCTGAGCTTCGGGCTACGCTACCGGTTCGGCTCGATCTACAACAATGTGGTCAACACACGCTTCGGTGG
>JBGTMW010000246.1:0-3649 GCA_041743365.1 Gemmatimonadaceae bacterium | reverse complement strand
CGCGCGAACTGGGCGTCGGCGAGCGGCGGGTCCGCTCGTGGATCTCGTACATGGTTCTCGCGGGCCTCCTCGAGCGCTCGGCCGGAGAGGCCGACGGCTACCGGTTCACCGTCAAGGGCGGCGTGGCCCTCGAGCTCCGGCTGCTGCGCCACGGCGGCCGGACGCGGGCCACGAAGGACATCGACATCGTCCTCCACGATCGAAGCGCCAACCTGGCGCGAGATCTGGAGCGCGCTGCGACCGCCGGCGACTACCAGGGCTTCGCTTTCCGACGAAAGGGGGAGCCGATCTATCTGGAGAACGGCACCGTCAGCATGGAACTCGCCGTCACCTACCGTGGCGGCATCTGGACAAGCATCGCCGTCGATGTCGCGCGCGCCGAGCCTGGGGAGGCCGAAGTGGAACTCGTGCCGGCGATACAACTCGGCGCTGCGTTCGGCTTCACGGGGCCGGCTGATTTCCCGTGTCTCCCGCTCCGGCTCCACGTCGCGCAGAAGCTGCACGGCATGACCCTCCCTCCCCGGCCCGGAAAGCGGAACGAGCGCTTCAGGGACCTCGTCGATCTGCTGCTCCTCGAGGAGTTGGTGACCGACTACGCGGCCCTGCGCGAAGCGTGCGAAGGGGTCTTCCGCGCTCGCGGCACGCATGGATGGCCGCCACACCTCGAGGTGCCGTCGCACTGGGCTGAACCGTTCGCGCGCCTGGCGCGCGAGCTCGAGATTCCACTTCCCGACGTCGCGGTGTCAATGGCGCGTATTCAGCAGTTCGTCCACCGCATCCAGAGCGCGTAGGTCTGGAGAGGAGCGTTCATATCAGGGGACGCGACCTCCCGCAGCGTGACTGCCGCTCATGGCCGAGAGCAGGTACGTAAGGTTCGCGGTGCCATCCATGATCGGCTCGTTGGTGGAGTAGTCTCCGAAGTCATCATGGTAGACGATGAACCCCGTGTTGAACGCCGCGTACTCGTCGGGCTCGAAGAGCCGGATGCCTCGCAGGTTTCGGTAGATCGATGAGTACACCGGGCCGTCGAGCAGTCCTCCGCTGAGCTGTACACCCAGCTGCTTCGCCACCACGGAGTGCGGGTCGCGCGCGAACACTCCGTTGCCGGGGAGACCGATGACCATCGAGACTCCCCACGGATTCACGCCGAACAGCCAGTCGAGCGCGGCCTGCTCGTACTCGCGGAACCGCGCATCGCCCGTCATCTGCCGATACAGGTATGCCTGCGTGGCGAACGACGCCATCAGGTTGCTGGAGCACCAGATGAACGGAATTCCCACGCGGAACCCATTCCCGTCGGCACGCGCCCCTACGGCTTCCAGTCCGCGGCGATAGTAGTCGGCCAGCAGCCTCTTCTCGGTAGCAGTCCCGTGACGCCACGTCTCGTAGTGCCCGTTGTTGTGCCACGGATACCACTGGTAGTGACGAGCGGTATCTGCGCCCATCCAGGGGGTGACGGGCTCGCGGGCCGCGAAGGCGAGCGCATCGGTCATGTAGGTTCGCTCGCGCGTGAGACCGTGCAGCTCCGCGGCAGCGAGCTCCATGTCATCGACCCAATTGTCCTCCTCGTAGAAGTAGGGCGCGCGTGCAGGCGCGGTCTGGCACACGCCGGGGTAGCGCTTGCCAAGAGCGTATGCGGCAATCGCACGCTCCTTCAGCCTGGCCGCGAAGGCCGGATCGTCCTTCTCGAAGAGGGACGCCGCAAGCGCAAACGCGGATGCGTACTTGCCCGCGGTCGAGGCAAGGCCATCGGATCGATTCCGGTGCGCGAACAGCCCCTGCGGCTTTCCGGTGCAGGGATACACCGGGCGCTCCTGTCCCTTTCCCCAGCCGTAGTCCGACGAATCGGTGGGCGGCAGGTCGAGGAACGAGTGGTCGCGGTCGTCCCCGATCTGGTTGTACATCACCGTGTCTGAAGGGAACATCCGCAGGAGCCACTCGAGCCCGTGGCGTGCCTCGTCGAGCACGTCGGCGATACCGTTGGATCCGGCGTCTCCCGTGCTGCTGAACGCGTCGGCGAATGCGGCGGGATGATCGCGGTATGCCATCAGCATCACGAAGGTCGCGTTCGCCGAAGTCGTGACGTACTGGAGATAATCGGAGGCATCCGCCCAGCCTCCGGTCACCGGAACGAAGTGCTCGCCACGCGCGGAATCATCCACCACGATGCCGTCGCGCGTGTGGACGACGGTACGAAAGAGAGGGTTGTAGCCCGACCGCTGCTGGCGCATGTAGTTCAACAGCGTGTCGGCCGCACCGGTGTAGGCGTCTGCTGAGATCGGGAATGGGCGCGATGACACACCGCTCGCAACGATGCGGAGGATTCCGGGAGCGCGAATCGAGGAGAAGTCGAGCCGCCATGTGCGCACGCATGCGGCGAACGGCTGCGCCGGAGTCGCGCGGCCGGTGAACACGGTGTGCGAGCTCGCATCGACGACGGAGAATCGTTCGACTGTACTATCGCGCAGCGCGCAGACGACCGCGACCTTGGGAGCATCGGGCCGGTAGCCAAGCTGGTTCACGCGGATGAAGATCGTCGCGCTGTCCTGTGGCAGCAGGGGAGCGAGGAGGAGGAGCGGGATCTTCAGCATCAGTCGCGCTGTGCTGGCGGATCCCCGGGACGGTACTCGCGCTCGACATGACCCGCGAGCTGCGAGCGGTGGAAGTACACCTCGCGCAGGTCACCCGTGCTGTAGCGCGCGGCCTGATCGTTGAAGTGCCGCGACGCCGGATCGCCGCTCTGGCCGCCGGCGGTGATCGCCCTCGCCCGCACGCTGTCCCCGAACTCGACGACTGCAACGAAGCTGTTGCCGCTGGTGCCATACCACTTCTTCGTCGCCGGATATGCGCGCGCGCCGTACGACGCCAGCGAGCCCCATCGCGCGCTGGTGAAACCGACGGGAATGCTCGGGCCTGCATCGCTGAACGGCTGCACGATGTCGCCGGTCAGGCGCTGGAAGCGACTGATGTCACCCCACGGCGTCCTCCAGCTCCCGAAGTCGGCCGCGAGCTTGTCGGAGGCAGCGGCCAGTGCCGAGAGCCGCTGCGCGGCCGTGGCGCCGTTGACCATGTACGCATCCAATCCGAGCCCCGCTGCGCGGGCGTCGGCACCGACCTGCCGGCCGAGCTCCTCGCCCCAGAAGATCGCGAGCGACGTCGGGACGGAAGCCGCCGACCAGCGGAAATCCCAGGCCCGGAGCAGCGCGATCTGATCGGCCAGTCTCGCCCTCAGCGGATTCGACGCCGGCGTCTGGTCGTACGCCGCGAGCAAGGGGGGAATCATCTGCGCAAACGCCGGGAGGTAGCTGTCGTACGCCGCTTCGACCAGCGAAGCGAGCGTGAAGTCCCTTCGGTTCTCGAGCACCCTGATCGCGTGGATCCCCCGCGCGTTCTCGCTCCCCCGGTCGACGTACGACGGATAGTCCGCCTGCCTCGGGCTGTTCGGACCCGCGGCGGACCAGGGGAAGTTGTTCGTGTTGTACAGCCAACCCGTCGCCGGGTTCAGCACGTGCGGCGACTCCTCGATCCCCATCACCGGTCCCCACTCGGTGGCCGGATCGCTCCCGTCCACCGGCCGCGTCCAGTCGAATCGCACATCGCGCCGCGGGATGAAGTTCGCGTGGAAATACGCGATGGTGCCATCGGCGTC
>JBGTMW010000245.1:0-6939 GCA_041743365.1 Gemmatimonadaceae bacterium | reverse complement strand
GGCGGCGGAAGCAGACCGGCTGTCGGCCACGCCGCTCTATTTCGCCGCCGGCCTGGTCGAGGCGGGGGAGGTCGATGGGTGCGTTGCCGGTGCCGTTCATACCACTGGCGACGTGATCCGCTCCGCACTGCGGCTCATCGGGCCGGCACCGGGGGTGGACACGGTATCGAGCGCGTTCTACATGGTCGTGCCTCCATTCCGCGGGTCCGAAGAAGAGGTCCTGAGCTTCTCCGACTGCGCGGTCGTCATCGCGCCTACCGCAGAGCAGCTGGCGGACATCGCCATCGCCGCGTCGGTCGACAGGCGGCGGATCGTGGGCGATGAGCCGCGAGTAGCCATGCTCTCGTACAGCACGCGCGGCAGCGGCAACAGCGACACCGTTCGCCTCGTTCGCGCGGCGGTAGCCCTTTTGAGGGAGCGCGCACCGCACCTCGAAGTGGACGGAGAATTGCAAGGGGATGCGGCGCTGATCCAGTCCGTGGCGGAACGGAAAGCGGCCGGCAGTACCGTGGCCGGACGCGCCAACGTTCTCATATTTCCTACGCTCGATGCCGGCAACATTGCCTACAAGCTCGTACAGAGGCTGGCAAGGGCGAGCGCCATCGGGCCTATCGTCCAGGGACTGGCACGTCCGTGCAGCGATCTATCGCGCGGCGCCGTCTCGGATGACATTATCCACGTGGCGGCGGTCACCGCACTCCAGGTAGAGCCACCGTCCATCGTCCAGAGTCGAATGCCCCCCCGGGAGAAAGAGTCATGAGCTTCTCGATCAAGAAGCAGGGAGAGATTGTCGTGGTTGATGTGGAAGGCCAGCTCATTGTCGGCAACCGGCAGGAGCTGAAACAGAAGGTCCTCGATGAGCTGGAAAAGGGCGAGAAGCGTTTCCTGATCGACTTCAGCCAGACCGGATACATTGACAGCTCCGGCCTCGGCGTACTCGTCTCGCTGTCGAAGAAGATCCGCGAACAGGGCGGGGAGCTGCGCCTCGCAAATCTGAACGACGACCTCAAGACCCTGTTCGAGCTCACCAAGCTGGATACGCTGTTCCAGATAGCGGACACGCGCGAGCGCGCACTCGAGAGTTTCTGAGCGCATCGCACCCACCGCGGGAGGCGGCATTGCAGTCGAAGGCCGCCCCCGCTCCCTCCGAACAGCTCGGCAGAAGGGAATGACTCACAGCTCCGACGCCGATGTCGGCTCCCTCCCGCTGGACACGATGCGCCTTGCCATCGAGCTGGAGATACCGAGCGACATCCGGTACATCGAGCGCGTGGTGGAGCTGGTCACGCGCCAGTGCGAACATCTCCGCTTCACGGCGCGCCACTGTGCACTGAACGTCCCGGTCGCACTGACGGAGGCGCTCTCGAACGCGATTCTCCGCGGCAACCGCGAGAGTCGGGAGAAGCACGTGCGCCTGAAGGCGCGCCTCGACTTCGTGAGCCTGGTCATGGAAGTGTCCGACGACGGCGAGGGCTTCGATCTCGAGAATTGCACGATCGATCCCACGACGGCCGAGAACATCGAACGGGTCGATGGACGCGGCCTGTTCCTGATGCGGGCGCTCATGGACCGCGTGGAGCGGTTCAATGACCACGGCAACGTCATCCGGCTGACGCTCCGCCGCGGATGATGAACGAGCTCGCGGTCGTGCTCGACGCTTTCCACAACGCCACGAAGTGCGAGGCGGCCGTGTGGACGCAGAGCGCCAGCGACGGTATTCTCACCGTCGAGGCCGGGGCGCCGGCGACAGCCACGCCACCCAAGGCAGGTACGCTGGCGGGCACAGGGCCACCCGTGATGGAGCACCTGGCGAACGGCCAGCGGTTCGTCGCCGTGATACCCGGTCCGCGTCGTGCCTGGCTCACCGTCGGTCCCTGCGACGTACCCACTCAGGCGCTCGAATCCTACCTCAAGTTTCTCCTCCCCGTCGTGGGCCAGTACCTGCAGGCCGCAATGGAAGTCGAACATGCGGCGAACGAGCTGGCCGAAAGGTACGAGGAGATCAACCTGCTCTACACGATCAGCGAGATCCTCGGTCGCACGGTGACACTGGAGGAAGCGGCCGCCACGATCCTCACCGAGATCTCGGAGACCGTCGGCGCACGCCGGGCATCGATACTCGTGCACGACCGCGTGACCGACACCCTCCAGGTCGTGGCGGCGCTCGGTGTCTCGCCACTCGAGGCGCCGCCGATCGCCGCCGATGACGTCTGCAGTGTTTCCGCGCGCGTCTTCCGGACGCAGCACCCGCAGATCGTCGAGGGAGACGAGATGCGATGTGCCGCCGAGGAGTCGTACAGGCGCGGAGCGATGTTGTCGGTCCCGATCATGTGGACCACGCCGGAGGGGGGCGAACCGCTCGGTGTAGTGAATCTCTCGGATCGCCGCGCGGGCCAGCCATTCACTGCCGGCGACCAGAAGCTCGTCGCCGCGATCGCCACCCAGATCGGCACCGCGATCCGGAACGCACGCCTTGTCCGTGCGTCGTTGAATCAGCAGCGGCTGGTATCCGAGATGCAGCTCGCGCACGACCTGCAGATGCGGCTCCTCCCCGATCCGGGAGTCGTTGCACCTCACGCGGTGGTTGCCGCGCGGGTCGTGCCGGCCGACAGCGTGGGTGGGGACCTGTACAACCTGTTCCGGCTCCCCGAAGGTCGGACCGGTGTGATGATCGGCGACGTCTCCGGCCATGGCTACCGCGCGGCGCTCATCATGGCGTTGACGATGAGTGCGTCGGCGATCCATGCGCAGACCACCGCCGATCCGGGTGAGACGCTGAACGCGCTACTGGGCTCGCTGCGCGACGAGCTCGAGACGACGGAGATGTTCATCTCGGCGTTCTATGCCGTGATAGATCCGGTGCGCGCCACGCTGCGGTACGCGAACACGGGACACCCACACGCCTTCATCGTCGGCAGGGAAGGGACGGTCGAGCGGCTGTCCGCCCTCGATCCGCCGCTCGGCATGGTCGAGTCGTCGCCGCACAGCCGTTCGCGTCCCTGGAAACCGCAGGACCTCCTGCTCCTCTTCACAGACGGCATCAGCGAGGCGCGCAACCGCCAGGACGATCGTCTCGGAGAGGGCACCGTGCTCGACATCGTGCTCAGGAATCGCGAAAGCGAGCCGGTGACCATCCTCGATCGCGTGTTCGAGACACTCAACCAGCACATCGGCGACACGCTGCGTCGCGATGACCTGACGCTGGTTCTCGTTCGCGGATAGGGGAGCGCGCATGGCGCCCCCGCGCCGAGGGCAATCCGGCGACGATTTTCCGCCCGTCCTCAAGCGCCTCGGCCAGCACTTTCTTTCGGACCCCCGGATACTCGATCGCATCGTCGATGCGCTCGCCCTGAAGGGTCACGAGACCGTCGTCGAGATCGGCCCGGGACGCGGTGGACTCACCGACAGGCTGATCCCGCGAGCGGGACGGATAGTCGTGATAGAAGTGGACGGTGCGCTCGCGACGCTGCTCAGGAAGCGCTACGCCAACGAGCCGAAGGTCGAGGTCATCGAGCGGGATGCGCTGAAGATCGGCCTGGCAGAGGCAGCGGTTGGGGGCACCGCTGCAGACTTCGTCGTCGTGGGAAATGTCCCGTACTACATAACGACTCCGCTGCTCTTTCATTCCCTCGTTCCGCCACGGCCGACGCACGCGGTGTTCCTCGTGCAGCGCGAGGTAGCGGAACGGATCGTCGCGCCGGCCGGCTCGGAGAGCTACGGGGCGCTCTCGGCCAACGTTCAGGCAGTGGCCGACGCCCGGATCATGTTCCGCGTCCCGCCCGGCGCCTTTCAGCCTCCACCGAAGGTCGATTCAGCCGTCGTGCGGATCGCCGCGCTCGAGTCGCCGCTCATAACCAGCGAGGAGGAAGTTCCCTTCCGCAAGCTCGTGCAGGGTGCGTTCGGCCTCCGGAGAAAGCAGATGCGCAACGTGCTTCGCACGATCACGGGTTTGAATGCTCCCGATCGGAAGCGGTGCTGGCAGCGTGCGGCGTGGAGCCTGAAGAACGGCCCGAGGTGCTGGAGCCCGCCCGGTTCGCGGCGATCCTGCGGGCGCTGCGCGCACGGGGTGAGGCGCTCGGGACGACCGGTCCGATCCCACCCGTCCGCCCGGAGGTCTAGCGGCCTGGCGGCCTTCAGTCCCGATTAGTGAGTGCGAAGGAAAGACCCTCGAGCTCCAGCGCCATGTTCACGTTCTTGACGGCTATCTCGGGGGGCAGCTCGAGCTGCACCGGGGCGAAGTTGAGGATCGCGGGGATTCCCGCCCTCGCGATCCGGTCGGCTACACCCTGGGCACTCTCGCCAGGGGTAGCGATCACGGCGATGTCGGGCCGCTCGCGCGCCGCATCGTCCTCCAGGGTGGTGATGTCGCGGACGGTCAGGCCGTCCCACACCGAGCCGATCCTGTCGCGACTGCTGTCATAGACGGCGATCACGGTGAAGCCGCGCTGCCGGAACCCGCGATACTGCGCGAGCGCCGATCCGATCTTTCCCGCGCCGATGATCACCACGCTCCATCCGCGCTCCAGGCCGAGGATCTGGCGCAGACGCCCGGCGAGCTCGGGAACCGAATACCCCAGTCCGCGCTTCCCGAACGACCCGAAGAATGACAGGTCCTTGCGGACCTGCGCAGACGTCGTCGCTCCCTTCTTCGCCAGGTCACCGCTCGAGATCGTCGCGAGGCCACGCGCCTCGGCATCCTCGAGGAATCGGAGGTAGAGAGAGAGCCGTCTTACGGTCGAGTCTGCTATGCGCTTCACTGAGTGGTCGACTTGTGAAATACTTCACAAGTTAGGGAAAGTCGGGGAGGAAGGGTAGGAGGCGCGGTCGAATTGGCGACCACGTTCGCGTCAACTCACCGTCAGCTGGTTCGCGCCCGACGCTTATCTTTCCGCCGATGCCAGTAAACGTCACCTCCGAAATCGGGCGCCTCCGTACGGTCCTCGTCCACACCCCCGGCTCCGAGCTTCTCGCGGTCACCCCCACCACGCGAGAGGACTACCTCTACGACGACATCATCCACGTCGAGACGGCCCAGAGGGAGCACCGGCGGTTCGTCGCGATCGTCGAGCAATTCGCGGAGGTTCTCTACGTGCGCGAGCTCCTGGCCGACGTGGTCGCGAGCAGCGAGGTTCGGGAGCTGCTGATCCGGGAAACGATGGACATAGTGCCCTCGGAGCCACTCGCCCGCGAGCTCCAGGAGCTTCCGGCGGACGCCGTCGTACGGATGCTGATAGAAGGGAGGGAGGAGCCGCCTGGACCGCTGGCGAAGACCCTCAACGAGACGGGCTATACGCTTCCTCCGCTCCCGAACCTCTTCTTCACGCGCGACGTGGCGATGGGAATCGGCGAGCACGTCATCATCGGCTCCATGCGCTACGGGATCCGGTGGACCGAGGAGCTCATCCTGAAGGCGCTCTTCCTCTATCATCCGCGCCTCGCGAACAGCGGGATCATCTACGACGGATCGATAGAGCGAAGGCTGAACTACACGATCGAAGGTGGTGACATCCATCCGCTGCGCGCGGACACCGTGCTCCTGGGCTTCAGCGAGCGGTCGAGTCCCGCGGCGATAGACAACCTGGCTTCGCTTCTCTTCGCCGACACGCGCATCGAGCACATCATCATCGTCGTCATGCCGGGCGAGAACACGGCGATCCATCTCGACATGATCTTCACGCAGGTAGATCACGAGCTGTGCGCGGTGTATCCACCGCATTTCATCGGACCCGAGCGCCTCCCGATCCTCTACTGGAAGAAGGGGCAGCATCACCTCAAGGAGATGCCAAACGTCTTCGCGGCCCTCCGCCTGTGCGGCCTCTCACTCGAGCCCATCTTCGTCGGGGGCGATCGCCGGGCCGTGCAGGAGCGGGAGCAGTGGGCCTCCGGATGCAACTTCGCTGCAATGCGCCCCGGCGTCGTCACCGCCTATGCGCGCAACGAAGGCACCCTTCGCGAGATGGAGAAGATGGGGTTCGCCATCGTTCCCGCCGCTTCGTTTCTCGACGGCGCTCAGGCGGTAGGCGATACCGGGCGCGCGGTGATTACCTTCGAGGGGAGCGAGCTGGTTCGCGGCGGAGGAGGGCCCCGCTGCATGACGTGTCCAATCGTCCGGGATGATCCATGGAGCTGATCATGAGGCCTTTCGTGGCCGGCTGTCGCCGCACCGCAGTGGTCGGAGTGCGCGCGGGGTGAGTGGCGGAATCCACGTCCGACCTGCCGAGATGCGATTGACCGAGCGGGCAGCGGACTACCTGGCCGCCGGACCCGCGGATGTCGTCGCCCTGATCGGCCACATATGTCAGCTCCCCAACCCGCCACGTGTCGTCGCGGAGCACATGGCGGCGGCCCTGTTCGCAGACCGGACCGAGTTCGTGCGCGACAATGAAGGCAGCTGGTATCTCGTCCCCGTTTCCATGACGGTGGTCGCACCGGTAGCGCCGCCGCCCCCGGACGCTCCGCCGTGCGCAGCCGCCGACCTGCTCGCGTCGCTGTCTTACGTCGTCGTGGACGTGGAAACCACAGGCGCCCGCGCCTGGGCCGGTGACCGAATCACCGAGGTAGCTGCCGTCGTCGTCCGCGACGGCGAAATCCGGGAGGTGTACGAGACCCTGGTCAATCCGCAGCGACCGATTCCGCCGATGATATCCGCCATCACCAACATCACCTGGTCGATGGTGAAGGATGCGCCTCTCTTCCGCGATGTCTGCGACCGCCTGCTCTACACAATGGGCGGTCACATCTTCGTTGGTCACAACGCAGCCTTTGACTGGCGCTTCGTGACCGCGGAGGTATCGCGCGCGAGCGGCCAGCGGCTGTCGGGCCGCCAGCTCTGCACCGTGCGGCTCGCACGGAGACTGCTTCCACACCTGCGAAGCCGCTCACTCGACCATGTGGCTGCGTACTACGGTGTGGACATCACCGCGCGCCACCGCGCCGCGG
>JBGTMW010000244.1:0-1587 GCA_041743365.1 Gemmatimonadaceae bacterium | reverse complement strand
ATGAGCATGCCATCCGGGCCATTGTCGGTGTCGAGCATGATCGCATCGAACGCGCCGGGGTTCGCCCGGAGCACGTCGGTCACGTCGTCATGCACCACGCTGACGCGCGGATCGGCCATCGCCTCGACGGATATGCCGTATCGCGGGTCGGCGTTCCAGGCGATCACCTCGGGCACGAGTTCCGCCACGACGACTTCGGCATCCTCACGGAGTTGCTGGAGCGCGGCGCGAAGCGTGAAACCCAGCCCGAGCCCTCCGATGAGCACCCGCGCCCGCGGGGTCTCAAGAAGTGGAGCGCAGGCGACTTCGGCGAGCCGATCCTCGGAGAGATGTCGGCGGGTGGACATGAGCTCCACGCCATCGGCGCGAATGAGGTACGAGCCGTCGTGCCGATAGAAGGCGATCACCGTCCCGTTCGGTGTCCGCGCCTCGCCGAGTCGTTCGAAACGCTTCATCATTGAACGATACACCCCCCCGTGCTTCCCGACCGTTGGGCAGGGAAATTGGAACGGTGGGGCTCGCCCGCGCGTAACCTGTATGTCGCGATTCAATTCCTTCGTGGAGGTCCAGGTGCTTCGTCCTACGATCACTGCAAGCGTCATATTCCTCGCCGCTGCCGTCCCTGCCATCGCGCTGGCGCAGCAGGCACCCGTCGTCTTCACGGGCGTCTCGGTGATCCCGATGGATCGCGAGACCGTTGTCGCCAATCAGACCGTGATCGTGGAGAACGGACGCATCACATACGTCGGCGGTCAGAGGGCCGCGCCGGCGGGTGCGACGTCCGTGGACGCACGCGGCAAGTTCCTCATGCCGGGGCTCGCCGAGTTCCATGCGCACGTGCCCAGCGGCGGGCAGGCGGTGCATGCGCACCGGACCCTCTCATTGTACGTGCTCGCCGGCGTTACGACCGCCCGCGGCATGCTCGGGGCCCCCATGCACCTTGCCCTTCGCGACAGCATCGCCGCCGGCCAGCTGCTCGGACCGCGCCTGCTGACATCGGGACCGTCGTTCAACAACAATACCGCGACGTCTCCGGGCACCGCCGCGGCCATGGTCCGCGATCAGAAGCTCGCCGGCTACGACCTGCTCAAGATTCACCCCGGCGTGCCAAGGGCAGCGTTCGATTCGCTCGCTGCGGTCGCGAACGCGCTGCGCATTCCGTTCGCCGGGCACGTGCCGCTGGACGTCGGACTCGACGTCGCCCTCACGTCGAAGTTCTCGACCATCGATCACCTCGACGGCATCGTCGAAGCGATGTACGCAGGTTCGCAGCCGTTGACACCGCAGGCCAACGGGTTCTTCGGGCTGGGCATCATGCGGCAGCTCGACCAGTCGCGCTTCGGCGCGATCGTCGATCGCGTCAAGGCCTCGGGCGTGGCCATGGTCCCGACGCAGATTCTGCTGGACAACTATGCGAACGACGCCACCGGCGACGAACTGACATCGCTCCCGGAGTTCAGGTACTGGGTTCCCCAGCAGACGGCAGCTTGGCGCAACAACAAGAACAACTACATCGCGCAGGCTCCCGTGTCGCGCGAGCAGCGGCAGGAGTTCATCGCATTGCGGCGGCGTATCATCAAGGCGCTC
>JBGTMW010000243.1:0-4377 GCA_041743365.1 Gemmatimonadaceae bacterium | reverse complement strand
GCGATGGCCACCGCGCGCGGCGTGCATGCGCAGCGCATCGGCGCCGTACGCGCCGGCACCGCCACCCTGAGCATCGCGGTAGGTTCAGTGAGCATCGACGCCCCGCTCGACCGGCTCGCGGACGCGTACCACGATGCCATTCCCGACGCGATGAGTATTATCACCGCGCCTGCGGCCGAGCCGGCCCTAATGATGAGTTGACGAAATGTGTGGAATATTCGGTGTCCATGACCATCCGGAAGCGGCCCAGATGGCGCACCTGGGGCTCTATTCACTTCAGCATCGCGGTCAGGAATCGGCGGGGATAGTCGCGATCGACGCGCAGGGATCCGCGCGCGCCATCAGGGCGCTTGGCCTCGTGTCCGAGAGCTTCGAACCGGCGCAGATGGCATCGCTTCCCGGCGGGATCGCTATCGGGCACACTCGATACAGTACCGCGGGATCGACCACCATAGAGAATGCACAGCCGGTTCTCGCGCGCTTTCGCGGCGGTCACATATCGCTCGCGCACAACGGCAACCTCACCAACGCTACAGAGCTCCGTCGGGAGCTCGAGAACGAAGGATCCATCTTCACGTCGACGATGGATTCCGAGGTGATCGTGCACCGCCTCGCGAAGTCGAACGCGGACGCCCCGGAAGCGAAGCTCGCGGATGCGCTTCAGGGTGTGGAGGGAGCATACTCCATAATTGTCCTCATCGGCGACACGGTGATTGCCGCGCGAGACCCGCGCGGCTGGCGTCCGCTGGTCATGGGCACCATTGGCGGCAGCACCACGATATTCGCATCGGAGACCTGCGCGCTCGACATTGTTGGCGCGACTGTCGTTCGCGAGGTGGAGCCCGGCGAGATCATCGCCGTAGACCGCGCCGGCACGCGTGCCATCAAGCCCTTCGCACCGGCCGAGAGGCATCAGTGCGTTTTCGAGTTCGTCTACTTCGCGCGTCCGGACAGCCGCGTCTTCGGCGGCTCGGTTGACAGGGCGCGGCGCGCACTCGGGCGACGGCTGGCTCGCGAGCAGCCCGCACCGAACGCGGAACTGGTGTTCAGCGTGCCCGACTCGTCCAATTCGGCGGCGCTCGGCTACGCCGAGGAGTCGAAGCTGCCACTGGAGCTGGCCCTCATTCGCAATCACTACGTGGGCCGCACCTTCATTCAACCGACTCAGGCCGGACGGGATGCGAAGGTGAAGGTGAAGTACAACGCCGTGCGCGAAGTGCTCGACGGGCGGAGCGTAGTCATGGTGGATGACTCGGTTGTTCGCGGGACGACGACCCGTGGGCTCGTCGCAATGCTGCGGAACGCCGGGGCCCGCGAGGTCCATCTTCGCATCAGCTCTCCTCCCATCACCGGCCCGTGCTACTACGGTATCGACACGCCCCGGCGCGAAGAGCTCATAGCGGCGAACCTGGGAGTCGACGAGATCGCCGCGCATCTCGGCGTCGATTCGCTTGGCTATCTGTCGCTCGACGGCATGCTGGAATCCGTCCCCGGCGGGCCGCACGGTTTTTGCCACGCGTGCTTCTCCGGTGACTACCCCACTCCACCGCCCACCGACCCCGACAAGCTCAGGTTCGGTTGCGGACGCTGACGAATCGGTGACGGATCTGCCGTCTGTGCCGTTGCCTGACGACGCGCATCCGTCGCTCGATGGCGCGCGACAGGGGGCGCCCGGTGGCGGCGAGCGTACACCGGCCGCCACGTCGCCGGGGAGTGAACGTCTGGTCTACTTCTTCGGTAACGGCCAGGCCGACGGCACCCGGGAAATGAAGCGCGTGCTGGGCGGCAAGGGGGCCAACCTCGCCGAGATGACCAATCTCGGGGTTCCGGTTCCTCCGGGTTTCACCATCGCCTGCGAAGTATGCATGCGCTATCTCGCCGACCGGTCCATCGCGCCGACGCTCCGGGAGGAGGTGGAGACCAACCTCCGGCGTCTCGAGGAGACCACGGGCAAGAGCTTCGGCGATCCGAAAAACGCCCTGCTCGTGTCGGTGCGGTCGGGTGGTGCCGTGTCGATGCCGGGGATGATGGAGACGATTCTCAACCTGGGGCTCAACGACCTCACAGTCGCAGGACTCGCGCAACAGAGTGGCAGCGCGCGCTTCGCCTACGATTCCTATCGCCGCTTCATCCAGATGTACGGCGACGTCGTCCTCGGGGTCCCGAGCCAGCAGTTCGAGCACCTGCTGAAGGTGAAACGCATGACGGCCGGGGTCGAGACCGACGCGGAGCTAGACGAGGAGGTGCTCAGGAATCTCGTCGAGGAGTACAAGGCCCTGGTTCGATCCGTCACCGGAGCTTCCTTCCCGATGGAGCCGCGAGTGCAGCTCTGGGGCGCGATCGAGGCGGTCTGGCGTTCGTGGACCCTGAAGAAGGCCGTCGACTACCGGCGAGTGAACGGCATCGCCCACGACATGGGTACCGCTGTCAACGTCGTCGCGATGGTGTTCGGCAACCTGGGGGACGATTCGGGCACTGGCGTCGCGTTCACGCGCGATCCATCCACGGGCGAGCGCCGGTTCTACGGCGAGTTCCTCGTGAACGCACAGGGAGAGGACGTCGTCGCGGGAATACGCACCCCGCTCCGCATCGAAGAGATGTCCGTGAAGCTCCCGGAGTCGTACGCCGAGCTCATCGCGACGCAGGAGAGGCTCGAGCGCCACTACCGCGACATGCAGGACCTGGAGTTCACCGTCGAGCGTGGAAAGCTCTTCCTGCTCCAGACGCGAACCGGCAAGCGCACGGCGGCGGCATCCGTCAGGATCGCCACGGAAATGGTGACCGAGGGCCTCATCGAGAAGAATGAGGCCGTGAAGCGAGTCCCCGCCGGGCAGCTCGATCAACTACTGCATCCGATAATCGACGCGAGTGCGCGCGCTACGGCGCTTTGCGAGGGACTCCCCGCGAGTCCCGGCGCGGCGAGCGGCCGCGCCGTGTTCGACGCCGACTCGGCCGAGGAGCGTGCAGCCGCCGGCGATGCGGTGATACTCGTTCGCGATGAGACTACACCCGAGGATTTTCACGGGTTGGTTGCTGCACGCGCCGTCCTCACGGCCCGCGGGGGGATGACCAGTCACGCGGCCGTGGTCGCGCGCGGGATGGGCAAGTGCGCAATCGTCGGCTGCAGGGACATCACGGTGGACAGCGAGCACCGCCAGTTCACGGTCAACGGCACCGTGGTGAAGGAAGGCGACTGGCTCACCCTCGACGGCGGAACGGGCAAGGTCTTCTTCGGCGACCTGCCCACGGTCCCGAGCGAAGTGATACGCGTGATCAACGGCAGCCTCCCGGCCGCGAACGCGCCCGTGTATCAGTCGTTCGAGCGGCTGCTCGGCTGGGCGGACGACGTTCGCAGCCTGAAGGTGCGGGCAAATGCGGACACACCCCGCGATGCCCGCGTCGCCCGTGGCTTCGGCGCCGAGGGAATCGGGCTGTGCCGCACGGAGCACATGTTCTTCGAGGGCGACCGGATCACGGCAATGCGCGAGATGATCGTCGCTCGCGAGGAAGGTGGCCGGCGCCGCGCGCTCGCCAAGCTGCTCCCCATGCAGCGCGCGGACTTCGAGGGGATTTTCGAGGCGATGGACGGGCTGCCCGTCACGATCCGCCTGCTCGATCCCCCGCTGCACGAATTCCTCCCCCACGGGGGCGAGGAGAGCAAGCTGCTCGCTCGCACGCTGAAGGTGACACGCGACGAGCTGGCGCGTATCGTGGAATCGCTTCGTGAGTCCAATCCAATGCTGGGGCACCGCGGCTGCCGGCTCGGCATCACCTATCCCGAGATCACCGAGATGCAGGGTCGCGCGATATTCGAGGCGGCTGTACGCGCGGCGCGTCGCGGTGTGGACGTGCAGCCCGAGATCATGATACCGCTCGTGGCGACGGTGAAGGAGTTCGACCACCAGCGCGCGATCCTCCAGGAGGTCGCGCACCAGGTGATGGGAGCGATGGGCGAGGACGTCCCGTACCTCATCGGCACCATGATCGAGCTTCCGCGAGCGGCACTCACGGCCGACGAAATCGCGGCCAGCGCGGAGTTCTTCTCGTTCGGAACGAACGACCTAACCCAGACCACGCTCGGCCTGAGTCGTGACGATGCCGGCCGCTTTCTGCCGAGCTACGTGGAGCGGGGCATCTTCCCCGAGGACCCGTTCCAGGTGCTCGATGAGAAGGGCGTCGGAAAGCTGGTGAAGATGGCCGTGAACGACGGTCGCGCTGTGAGGCCGTCGCTCAAGGTCGGCATCTGCGGCGAGCATGGGGGCGAGCCGCGGTCAGTCGCGCTGTGTCACCGCATGGGGCTCGATTACGTATCGTGCTCACCCTACAGAGTGCCCATCGCGCGCCTGGCAGCGGCTCATGCGGCGCTCGACGGGCCGC
>JBGTMW010000242.1:0-1563 GCA_041743365.1 Gemmatimonadaceae bacterium | reverse complement strand
GCCACCAGCCACGGCGCAACGCCATACATCGCCCCACGAAGCCATGGTGCGCCTGGTAGCGCTGGTGCGACCAGCGCATACCCGAGCGCGAGCACTATCCCCACCATGAGATGGCCGAGCCATCCGAGGAGAAGGCTTCCGCCCATCGCACCAGCGAGCATCTCCGCCGGGTTCATTCGGGGGATGCCCATCATCGGGGCTATCCACAGACCAACCGCCGTCATAATGAGTGTCGCAACGAATCCGGCGAGAATCGCCCTTCTCCAGTTCCTGTTCATTTCAGCCTCCATTGGTGCGTGTTCATTGCGCTCGCAGGGCACGGGCAACGAACATGGGATGATCCGAAGTCATTCCTCGTGCCGCGCGGCAACACCTGGAGTACGTGTGAAGTTCCCGACAGCGCATGAGCGAGCCTCTGCCAGCCTTGTGAGGCGAGCCGGCTGAGGAGAAGAGGCTACCGCGTCCCATCCTTCGCGTCCTCGTCAGCAACCACCTGAACCACGCATCGCATTTTCTCCCAGCGGACGTCGTGCTACGAGCAGTGGCCGGACCGTCGGCGATCGGGAACTCCGGTACACGGCTGCGAGTTGCCGCGTGACACCGCGTGGGCGTGGCAGCGAGTGCCCGAGTTCGCCAGACACGGCGCTTCGAGGGCGTCTTCTCACATCCGACGATCCCGAATCGTTCAGAAGTCTGTTCCTCGGGATGGATCGCCATCGACCTGAGCGACCTTCGACAGTCGGCGTGGCGAGCCGACGGGCTTTCATCGGCCCTGATGAACTTGGACGATGCCGGTGTCTCGTCATGTGAGGGACACACGCGTGCTCGGGAGAGGACGGTCGGATGAACCTGTTCGGCAGGACGGCGACGCCAAACGAGCCGAGGGCCTTCGAGGAATTGCTGAGCGAGCATCTCGACGAGCTCTATCGCACCGCGGTGCGTCTGTGCGCCGGGCGTGTCGCGGATGCGGAGGATCTGCTGCAGGACGCCGTGCTGCGCGCGTTCCGCTCCTACGGATCGCTGCGCGACCCGCGCGCGGCGCGCGCGTGGCTTTTCACGATCCTGACCCGGACCAACCTGAATCGTGTGCGAACAACCCGCCGTCGCGCGGAGCTGGCCGCCACCGACCTCGATGAGAGCGAGTTCGAGGAGGCGCTCGCTTCCTGGCTTCCGATGGAAGGGCCGGATACACTCACCGACGCGTCGCTGCTGCGCGAGCAGGTGGCGGCAGCGCTCGATGCACTCGGCGAGCACCTGCGCCCGGTGGTGTGGCTGAGCGATGTCGAGGGCTTCCGGCAACGCGAGATCGCGGAGATGCTCGGCATTCCCGAGGGCACGGTTGCGTCGCGGCTGTTTCGCGCGCGCCGGACCCTTCGCGGGGCGCTGGCGGCCGACACACGCGTGACCAGCATCTGGAGGAATGGATGACCAGGGAATGTGGACAGGCCCGGCGACATCTATGGCCCGACGCAGGGCCGCGCACTGCCTCGCGCGAGGTGATCGCGGCGCGTTCGCACGTCGACGCATGCCTCGAGTGCCAGCGCTTCATCGGTGAGATGCGGG
>JBGTMW010000241.1:0-5046 GCA_041743365.1 Gemmatimonadaceae bacterium | reverse complement strand
GGGGCCGTCCTCGGCGCGCACGCGGGCGCCGACCGACTCGGCTGCGCTCGCAATTGCTCGATCGCGAAGGAGCGCACCCAGGGATTCGGCGGCGTGCGCGGCGCTGTAGTGTTTCGGATACAACGTGCGGGAGACGCCCAGCGCCTCGACGCGAAAGGCGTTGTCGGGCTGGTCGTGAGCGTGCGGCACGATCAGCGTCGGCTTGCCGGCGCGCAGCGCCTGCGCGGTGGTTCCCACGCCGCCCTGATGAACGATCGCCGCGGCCCGGGGAAAGAGCAGGGAGTAGGGTGCGTACTCGCGTACCATGACATTCTCCGAAGCGCGCAGCGGCCGGTTCCTGGCGTCGTGGCCGATTAGCAACACGGCGCGCTCACCGATCGCGTGCGCGGCCGAAGCGCTCTCCTCGTAGAAGCGGCCCGCGGCACCGACCGCCGAGGTCCCGAGGGTGAAGACGATCGGTGCAGGGCCGGAGTTGAGGAATCGCTGCAGCTCCGGATCGAGGGCCGGGCTTGCTGCATCCGCCCCGTCGAAGAAGAGGTTTCCCGTGATCCGGACGGAACCCGGCCAGTCGGGCTGCGGCGCCGCGAGTACCCGCGAGAAAAGCGCGAGCACCATCCGCGGCGAATGCTGACCCTCGAAGACAGGGTCGGCCGCAGCGGGAAGACCGAGCTCGGAGCGCAGCGCGCGCACCGGTTCGCCCCAGCTTCGCGCGGCGAGCTTCGCCATCCGGATGAGCGGTCGCGTCGCGTGAATGCCGAGGTGCCGCGCGGCGTGCAGCTGTGGCGCCCCGGCGAACACCGGAAAGTCGTGCACCGAGAAGAACGACATCGGCGCGAGCACCGTGGAGACCCAGCGGACGCCCAGCTCTCCGGCCACGACCGGGCCGGCAAAGGTCAGCGGGTGGGTGACGAGAAGGTCCGCGCCGGTCGCCAATGCACGAAGATCCGCGTGCGTCTCGCGCAGGTGCCGCATGACGACGTCGCGAATGAGATACTCGCCACCGCGCAGCGGCTCCATGATCCGTGCGACCACCGGCGGGTCGGTCGGATCGAACTCCGGACGCACGGGGTGAAAAGGGATGCCGGCGCTCTCGATCCTTCCCCGGTAGTACTCGCTCGTCGCGATCACCGGATCGTGCCCGCGCGCCTTCAGGGCGAGCGAGAGGCCAATGTATGGATGGACGTCTCCGGAGGATCCGAAGGTCGTCAGGACTATTCGGGCACTCATGCGGCGCTGAAGGAGTGGTGAACGCGACAGGAGGTACTATCACCCGCGTCGCTGTGGACCGGAAGCGGCTCGGCATGATTCAGCACGAAACGGCAGGATCGGGACATATGGCGCCATGACGCGATCTGGGCATCTACGACAAGTGGTAATCGGATGCAGCGGATTCGACGGATCAGGGAGCGGGTCAGGATCGACGTCGCGGCCGCGGCGGGAAAGCCTGTTGGGTGAGCGGTCCCGTTCAGGCGAATCGAAAGCTCCTCAACTGCTGGATGGGCCGCGGATAAACGCAGAAAAGCGCTGATAACAGCAGAAGTCCTCGCCCTTCTCGACTTCGGTGACCCTCCCGCGCTTACTCCAGGATTGCAGCGAGGCGTACCCCGGTTGCAATCGATCGAAGCGATCGATCAGTGCTCGACTTTGTCGAACGCGGCCCGGCTGCTAGCCGATGGTGTGCCTTCCCCGGTTGGCCAGTGCGCTGGACCGCCATGAGATCGTATCCGCGTTCATCCGCGTCATCCGCGGCCCAACGGCTTTCCCGACCATTGTCACCGGGCGCAGTCTGTTCGGGGGTAGCCACACGAAACCCTGAAGAGCCATTTTCCGCTGCCTCATGGCGAACCCTGATCACCGATTCCCTTGATCCGCGGCATCCGGCGAGCCTTGTCGCCGCGCGCGCCGCTCAGGATTCACTCGATCACATGCCGACTCCATCGAACCTTCCCTCCGCGGCCCATGTGGACCCGCGCGAGATTCTGGAACAACTCACCTCCGACGCATCTCCGGATGTCGGTGCGGCGTTCGCCGATCTCGTGGCGTCGTACCTGGCTCGTGCCGCCAGCGGTGAGGATCCCGTGTCCACGGCGCTCGACCCGGCGCAGCTAGCCGGCATGTTCGCCGAGCCGGTGCCGGAGACCGGTGGACCTCTCGCCACTGTGCTTCAGCGGGTCGCGCGCGATGTCGTCCCGGAGTCGAACTGGCTGCACCATCCGATGGCCATGGGGCACCAGGTCGCTCCGCCGCTGCCGGTGGCCATCTGGTCGGAGTCGCTGATCGCCGCGCTGAACCAGTCGATCGCGGTCTGGGAGATGTCGCCGGTCGGTTCGAGCATCGAGGGGCGCGTCATCCGCTGGATGTGCGACCTTGCCGGCTACGGCGATACCGCCGGAGGCACCTTCACCAGCGGCGGCACCGAGGCGACCACCACGGCGCTTCTCTCCGCGCGCAACGCGCGCTTCCCGGATGCCTGGGAGAAGGGCATGGGAGGGCGCGGCACGATCGTATGCGGCGCCGATGCGCACTATGCCGTGACCCGCGCCGCCGGAATACTCGGCGTCGGGACGGACAACCTCGTGAGCATTCCCTCGCGCGACAATCGGATGGATGTGCGTGCACTGGCCGCGCAGCTCGCGGTACTCGTTGGGCGCGACGCCGGGATCATTGCAGTGGTTGCCACCGCCGGCTCCACGGCTACCGGATCCTTCGATGACCTGTCGGCCATCGCGGACCTCTGTGAGGACCAGGGCATCTGGCTGCACGTGGACGGCGCACATGGCGCATCGGCCCTGTTCTCGACCAGACACCGCGGTCGCCTGCGCGGAATGGAGCGGGCCCGCTCGGTCGCATGGGACCCGCACAAGATGATGCTCATGCCGCTCTCCGCAGGCATGCTGCTCATGCGCGACGCTCGCGACCTCGACTCGGCCTTCGCCCAGCGGGCACCCTATCTGTTCGGCGAGGGAGGAGCCGAACGCGTTCGCGACCAGGGGCGGCGAAGCTTCATGTGCTCCCGCCGCGCCGATGCGCTCAAGGTCTGGATTGCCCTGCAGCGACATGGCCGGCGCGGAATCGGCGCCATGTACGACCATCTCTGCGAGACCACCCACGAGCTGTGGCGATCGATCGCGGATCGACCCGACTTCGAGGCGGTGCACGAGCCGGAGTCCAACATCCTCTGCTTCAGGTACGTCGGCGATCACACGGACACGGACGAAGCACTCGATGACACCAACGCCGCCTTGCGCGTCCGCTACAACCGCTCCGGCCATGGATGGATCACCACGACGCTTCTCAATGAGCGCCGGATGCTTCGCGTCACGGTCATGAATCCGCGCACGACTCCTGACCACGCTCGATCGATGCTCGCGCGCATCGCCGAGCTCGCGCTGGCTCCGCGGCAAGGAGCGTCATGATCGACGACCAACACCGTCATGGTGCGCCGATCCACCTCACTACTTCCATCTTCACGTCCTTCGGCATCACCGGCTTCGAGATGTAGCCATCGCACCCGGCTTCGCGTGCCATCACTTCGTCCGATGCCATCGCGTGCGCGGTCAGCGCGATGACCGGGATCGTCCTGAGCTCGGCATCGGCCTTCAGCATGCGTGTGGCGGTGAGGCCGTCCATCACCGGCATGGAGATGTCCATCAGCACGAGGTCGGGCCGCTCCCGCCTGCAGACCTCGATTCCCTCCGCGCCGTTCGTCGCCTCGAGAACCCTGAACCCGCCGTGCGTGAGGTACTGGCTGTAGATCAGCCGGTTGTCCTCGTTGTCCTCGACGATCAGCACCGTCTTCATGCATCCACCGTCGCGGCGTGCCGGAAGCCCTGCAGGCTGACGCGCTCCGCCTGCTCCAGGAATCGCATCGTCATCGAGAGTCCGCGATCGGTGTCGGCCGACGCTAGAGTGGTGCGATCCCGAACCACCGACTCGATGGCTTCGCGCAGGATGCGGAATTCGATGCGAAGCTCGTCCTCTTTCCACCCCAGGCGATGGCGCTGTGCGCCGTGCCGTTCCGAGATCACCCGCTGAATCTCGCTGCCATCCCTCATCAGTTCGGCCGGTTCCGTGGTTGCATCGAGTATCAGGAGCGACTGCGCGATGTCTGCGAGAAAGGTACTTTCGTGATCGGCCAGTTGTATGTCACTCATCCCATCGACGCGCGAGAGCGATGCGTCCGCGCGGGCCCGCTCGATGTGCCGGCGAACAATATCGTCCACGTTGTCCAGGATGGCCTGACCCACCGCCGTGAAGGCGAGGTCGCGCTCGCGCCGCGAGTGGTCCGCCCTGTCGGCCGGGTCGGCCGTGATCGGCGCACACTCCGGGTGGGGGATCGACGATGCCGGCAGCCAGAGGGTGAAGCACGAGCCCCGGCCAGCCTCGCTCTCGGCCGTGACGTCGCCGCCCATCAGCCGCGCCAGGCGCCGGCTGATCGCCAGGCCGAGACCAGTTCCGCCCTTCGCCCGGGTGAGACCTGTTTCCACCTGTGTGAATGGCTCGAAGATCGTTCCGAGCTCCTCCGTCGGGATGCCGACGCCGGTGTCCTCCACGACGAAGGTCGTCCACCGTCCGGGAGCACCGGGCACGGCCCCGGGCGGGGGATCATCGCGAATGGCACACCGAACCGTCACCCGGCCCCTCGGTGCCGTGAACTTCACGGCGTTGGAGAGCAGGTTCACGATGATCTGCCGTACCCGCTGCGGATCGCCGACATACGCCGCTTCGGGTGCGCCCGCGCACGAGTCGGAAAGGGAGACCTCCTTCGCGGCCGCCTGCGGACGGATGAGCGAGAGCGCCGTGTCCGCGACATCGGTGCTGCACCCCTCTTCGCGAGCGACGCGAAAGGTGCCCGATTCCAGCTTTGCGAGGTCGAGGACTTCCGTCAGTATCCCGAGCAGGTGGTGGCCGCTCGCTCGAATGCGGGCGATGTGCGCCTGCTGGTCCGGCGTGGTGGCTCCCCCGATGCCAAGCGCCAGCAATTCCGCATATCCGATTATCGCGTTGAGGGGTGTTCGGATCTCGTGGCTCATCGTCGAGAGGAAG
>JBGTMW010000240.1:0-4144 GCA_041743365.1 Gemmatimonadaceae bacterium | reverse complement strand
GACCGTCGGCCCGAAAGCCGGTTTGCGCGGCGCCCGCGTCCAGATCGGCGGTACGCGAGCGATTCCGCCCTATCCCCTGACCGCCATCGCGCGGCCCGCCGCGCCCAGGACCGTGACGCTCCGGAGCGGGTCGGCGCAGCGTGCGGCAGTGGGGAGCGCTCTCCCGAACCCGATCCTCCTGCGCGTGGTGGACCGATTCGACAATCCGGTAGCCGGTGCGACCGTCACCGTATCGCCATCGCAGGGAAGCGTCCCTGACAGCGTGCTCGCGACCGACTCGGCGGGCAACGCCATCGTGCGCTGGACTCTTGGCACGAAGCCCGGTGCGCAAAAGCTCGTCGCCCGGGTATCCGGCGTGACGAAGCCTGTCGAGGCGACGGCTACCGCGACGATCGGTCGCGCCGCGAAGGCGGCGTTCACGTCGAGCACGGCGTCCGGAGTCGCCGGCAGGACTCTGGCCACGAGTCCGACCGTAATCGTCACGGATGCGTTCGAAAATCCGATCGCGGGAGTGACGGTGACCTTCGTTCCGGTGGGCGGTTCGGTGGCGGTGTCGAAGGTGAAGACCGATGCGAAGGGTCACGCGTCCACGAAATGGACTCTCGGTGCGAAGGTCGGGGTCCAGACGCTGCGGGCATCGGTGGCCGGGTCGGCGGCCAGTGCGGCTCTCGAGGCGAAGGTCGCGGCTCCCCCGGCAGCGCTGAAGAAGAAAAAGCCGTAGAGCGAGAGCGGCACCGGAAACAGGCAGGGAAGCGGCTCCCCGGTTCCTTGACGGCCGCCGCCAGCCGCGTCATGGTACCGAATGAAAGTCGCGCTGCGCATCGCTGCGTTCGTCTTCGGAGCCCTCGTCATAGCCGTCATCGTCATCACGGTGATCGGCTCGCGACTCCCGCAGGAGCACGTCGCATCGCGATCGATGCGATTCAGTCGTCCTCCTGCCGACATCTACGCGACCGTGCACGACTTCGCGTCGTTCCCGGATTGGCGTGACGAGGTACAGCGCGTGGAGATGCTCGGGATGGTCGAGGGCCGCCAGCGCTTTCGCGAGCATTCCTCGCAGGGCACGGTGACGTACGAGGTCATGGAGAGCGTCCCGAACGAGAAGCTCGTGACTCGCATCGTGGACCGCGACCTCGGATACTCCGGCTCGTGGACCTACGCGATCGCGCAGACAGACGGCGGGTCGGAGCTGACGATCACGGAGAAGGGCGACGTCCCGAACGTCTTCTTCCGCTTCATGTCCCGCTACGTGTTCGGGCACGCCGCGACGATCGAGCGCTACCTGGCCGCGCTCGACAGGCACATGCGCGAGCGCTGACCGCCGGACTCACGGCGCCCGGCTCCTGTTGACACTCGAGCGGCTTACGCCCCCGCCCTTCACGCCTTTCCCGTTGCGCGGCGCGACTCTGCGATGCGCGCCTTCACCAGCTTCCTGATCAGCGCGGTGGGGAGCGGCTCCGCGAGCGGGAACCGGACGGTTCCCTTCGACGTCTCGTATCCCTCGAGCTCGGCCGCGTACGTGCGACGGATGGCGTCCGTGATCGGATAGAGGCTCGTGTGGTTCTTCCAGCCCGCGTACCAGACGAGCGGGCGTCCGTCTAGCCGGAACCCTGGAATGCGGTAGCTGAATGCCTCGACTGCGCCTGGGGCCACGGCCCTGATCAGGGTGCGCAGCTTCCTGACTTCCCTGCGCGTCTTCGGCGGTAACGCGGCGAGATACGTGCGCACCTGCGCTGCGGCCTGCCTCGCGTCGGAAGTCGCTGACTTTGTGGCCACGTTCACTTCACGGTGAGAGTGATGAGGCGTGGGTAGTCGCGTCGGACACGCCCGCCCGCTATGCTCGTCCTGCGAGGTCGCGGGCACGTCCAATGCGGCTTCACCAGCGCCTTGCGTCGCCCGCGAGCGCTGGCGCATCCTCCGTGTATCGCGACCCCGCCTTGATCCCCTACTTGATCCCCTAATTGAGCACGGTCGCCCCTTCCCCGCCACCAGATCCGCCCATGCGATTCCTCCCGCCCTTTCGCGGCATCGTCCGCCCTGCGCTTTCCGCGCTCGCGATTGCACTCGCCACGTTCGGCGCGACGGCCTCCGCCCAGGACACCTCGACCACCGTCGCAACGCCGGCCGCGACACCGACGGCGCCCGACAAGTGGGATGTCTCCGCGAAGCACGGCCCGACGAGCGACGTCGAGTTCGAGACGAGCGAAGGGACGTGGATGTCGGTGGACGTCTCCCCCGACGGGCGCACCATCGTCTTCGACCTGCTCGGCGACATCTACACGATGCCCATTGCCGGCGGGCGCGCGACGCTGATCCTCGGCGGCGCGGCGTACGAGACGATGCCGAGGTGGTCGCCCGACGGGCTGCGTATCGCATTCACCAGCGATCGGGACGGGCTCGAGAATCTCTGGACGATGAATGCGCGCGGCGGCGATCTGCGACAGGTCTCGAAGGAGCGCGAGCGCCAGGTCTCGAATCCCGCGTGGACTCCCGATGGTCAGTACGTCGTTGGGCGGAAGCACTTCCGCAACACGCGGTCGCTCGGCTCCGGAGAGATGTGGCTCTATCACATCGCCGGCGGCGCCGGGCTCAAGCTCACCGACCGCCGCAACTGGGAGCAGAACGCGACGGAGCCCACCGTGTCGCCCGACGGACGCTACGTCTACTTCAGCGAGGATGTGTCGCCCGGCGGAGGGTTCCAGTACAATCGCAACCCGCACGACGTCATCTATGTCGTCCAGCGGCTCGACCGCCAGACTGGCGAGCGCACGACCTGGCTGCGCGCGCCGGGCGGATCCATGCGGCCGCAGCTCTCCCCCGACGGGAAGACGATGGCGTTCGTGCGCAGGCTGGATACGACCAGCGTCCTCATGCTGCACGACATGGAAAGCGGCAGGGAGCGCGCACTCTGGGATCGGCTCGACCACGATCAGCAGGAGGTGTGGGCGATCTTCGGGCTGTATCCCGGCTACGACTGGACTCCCGACGGCAGGTCGATAGTCATCTGGGCGCAGGGGAAGCTGTGGCGGGTTGATGTCGCCACCGGCCGGCCCACGGAGGTTCCCTTTACCGCGCCGGTGAAGCAGACGATCACCGCGGCGGTGCGGTTCCCCACCCCCGTCGCCCCGGACTCGTTCGACGTGAAGCTGCTGCGGGGAGTAACGGTCTCGCCCGATCAGCGGCGCGTGCTGTACAGCGCGCTCGGCAGGCTGTGGGTGAAGGACCTTCCTAATGGACGACCCCGTCGCGTCACCACGGGGGCGAGCGCGTTCGAGCTGTTCCCCGCATGGTCACCCGACGGAAGGTCGATAGCCTACGTCACATGGGACGACGAGACCCTGGGCGCCGTGCGTACCATAGGCGTGGATGGACGCGGCGGCCGCGCCGTCACCACGGCACCCGGTCATTACGTGGAGCCATCATGGTCACCCGACGGACGGCAGATTGTCTTTCGACGCGCCGGTGGCGACGACCTGCGCGGCGACCTCTACTCGCGCGAGACCGGGATCTACATCGTGCCCGCCGCCGGAGGAACGCCACGTCTCGTCACATCGCAGGGTGTGGAGCCCCGATTCAACAGGACCGGTGACCGCATCTTCCTCACCGGTAGCGAAGATGGACGACGCGCGCTGATGAGCGTGGATCTCACGGGAAACGAGCGACGCGTGCACGTCACCGCCGAGAATGCCACGCAGTTCGCGCCGTCGCCCGATGAGCGCTACGTCGCATGGCTCGAGCGCTTCAACGCGTACGTCGCGCCCCTGCCACTCACGGGGAGCCCGGTGCAGATCGGCCCCGGAACGACCGAGTTCCCGGCGCGGCGAATCTCGCGCGACGCGGGACTCTACCTCCACTGGTCGCCGGATTCGCGACGCGTCTACTGGGCGCTCGGCCCGGATCTCTTCCAGCGTGACATCGCGCGCACCTTCGCGTTCGCGGCCGAGGATACAGCGGCGATCCTGAACGATCCGGAGAGCACCGGCGTGCCGATCGGCTTCAGCTCGACGTTCGACCGGCCGACGGGACGTCTCGCGCTCGTCGGCGCCACGGTGATCACGATGAACGGCGAAGAGGTCATCCCGAACGCGACCGTCCTCATTGATCGCAACCGGATCACAGCCGTCGGTCCAGCCGCGAGCGTGGC
>JBGTMW010000239.1:0-4202 GCA_041743365.1 Gemmatimonadaceae bacterium | reverse complement strand
CGCGAGAGCGGCCCATGGGCGGTACCATCCTCTGCCCCACCATGGGCGACACGTGAGGCGCCATCGCCGCCGAGAAAGCGACGAGCGTAGATCGGCACGACGGTGAGCGCGATGACGTAGGACGCAAGCATCGCGAACGTGACGGCGAGCGCCAGCGGACCGAAGAGAAACTTGCCGAGACCCTCGAGGAAGAAGACCGGCACGAACACGATGCACGTCGCCGCAGTCGCGACGAAGATCGGCGCGCCGACTTCCCGCGTGCCCTCGACGATGGCCTCGTTGATCGGCTTGCCGGCGTGACGGTGCCGGACGATGTTTTCGAGGACCACGATCGCGTCGTCGACGAGCCTTCCGATGGCAAGGGCCAGGCCGCCGAGCGTCATCGCGTTCACCGAATGCCCGGTCAAAAAGAGACCGAGCAGCGCGACAAGCACGGACAGAGGGATCGTTAGAATGATCACGAGCGACGCGCGGAAGCTCCGGAGGAAAAGAATGACCATCACCGCGGCAAGGAGCGCGCCGAGGGCGGCTTCGGTGGCTAGCGCGCGGATAGCGTGTCGGACGAACGTCGACTGGTCGAAGACCACGTCGAGCGAGATGCCGTTCGGCAGCGACGCGCGAAGACCTCCGAGCGCCGTGCGCAGCTCGCTGACGACCCCAAGGGTGTTGGCTCCCGGCTGACGGTAGATCGGGATGTACACCTGCCGGCGGCCGTCGATTCGGACGATGTTGCTCTGGGTTTGCGCGGTGTCCTCCACGACGCCGATGTCGGCGATCGTCACGGGCTGCGTAACGCCGAGCTGAAGTGGAAACTGATTCATCTCCTCGACGTGCTCGGGGATGCCGTTCGTCTCCAGCTGGTAGTCGAGATTGCCGATGCGGACGTTCCCGACGGGCGTCAATGTGTTCTGCAGGCGTAGCGACGCCGCGACATCGAGCGGCGACAGGTCGAAGTGCTGCAACCGCTCCGGATCGACGCGCGCGAGGATGCGCCGAATCTTCCCGCCGTAGACCGCCGGAGCGATGACGCCGGGGATGCCCTGGAGGAGATTCCGAAGGCGAAAGTACGCGATGTCGTAGAGCTCTTTCTCCGTCGCCGTCGGCGACGAGACCGCAAGGAGCGCCACGGGGAGCGGTGCCGTTGGATCGAACGGCATGACCATCGGCGGCGCTGTGCCGGGTGGCAGGTAGTACATGTCGCTCGCGGCGAGCGCGCTCACTTGGCTCATCGCGGTGTTCGGATCGATATCCTCTCGGAAGTAGTCACGGACGATGGAGACGCCTGTGAGAGACCGCGAAACCTGGCGAGAGATGCCGTTCGACTGCCCGGTCCATCGTTCGAGGCGCGAGGTGATGTCGGCTTCGACGACCGGCGCGGGCATCCCGGGGTAGAGCGTCAGGATTTGCACCGCGGGCGTTCGGAACTGCGGCAGCAGGTCCGTGGCCATCCGCGGCAACGCGAAGACGCCGACGGCTGCGAGCATCAGGGCGGCGACAATGACGGCGTAGGGACTCTTGAGTGCCGCGAGCGTCAGCTTCATTCCATCGACTCGTCCAGCAAGCGAAGCATCTCGGCATCAGGAAGGTTGCCGGCGAGAACTCGCGAGCCACCGTGCGGATCGGCGACGCCGCATACGTTGACCCCGGACGCGCGTACACAACCTCGGCTTGCAACCGCATCCTGTGGCATCGAAAAAAGAGAGAGCCATCGGCCTGCGCGCTCGAGCCAGATGAGCGCCGACCATTCGCCGCCGATGCGGCAGCGCTTGCCGCCTACGACGGTCGCCGCCTCGAGCGGCGCAAGACGAGGACGACGCTGGAGCGTCTGGGCGAAGTAGTCGCCGATCTGATCAGGCGAGCCCGAGACCTCTGCCGCGTTTGTGTTGTGCTCGTAGTGCAGGTGATCGAGAGCAATCTCTTGGGCCAGATCGTCCTTCATGGGTGCGTGATGACCTGAGCGAAGCGTGACGAACAGGACTACAGCGGCGACCGCCGTCGCTGAGCCGATGGCCACGATCAACCAGCGCCGCTTCGACCACGGCCGCTGGGCCTTCGCCGGATTTTCCAGGAGCGCCATCGCGGCCGCGGGTGGCTCAGCCGTGCGCGGCAGGGCTCTGACCGCCTCCTGAACAGCGAGGATGGCGCTTCGCCGGTGGGCGCAGTCGGTGCAGTGGTCCACATGGCCCTGCTGAGCGCGGGTCAGGGAGTCGCCCAGCTCTTCATCTCGGAGATGCTCGGAGGAGCGGTTCATGAGTCACCTCCAGCCGCTCGGTTCGCCGCTTCTGTGAGAAGGAGCTGCGCCAGGCGTGCGCGCGCCCGCGCGAGTCGCGAGCGCACGGTGCCCACGGGAATTTCGAGGATGGTCGCAACCTCGTCGTAGGAGAACTGCCAGAGGTCCGCCAGCAACACGGCCGCACGAGCGATCTCGGGCAGCTTCGCGAGTGCCTTCTCGACATCGACCCTATCGAGGATGGCCGGCACGGGGTCGGTGGGCACGGCCGCATCCTCCAGCTCCCCGATGCCTCCTTCGAGGACCAGGAGCCTGGATCGCGCGACGCCAGCCCGGAAGATATCGACGCGTGTGTAGCGTGCCGTGCGAAAGAGCCAGGCTCGAAGCCGGGTGGGATCGTCGATGGTTTCGGCGTTCTCGAGCGCCCGCAGAACCACCTCGTGAACAAGGTCGTCCGCCTCTTGGACGGAGCCGACAAGCCACCTGGCGAAGCTCGTCAGCTCGGGAACGAGAGGCCGCAGGGCGCGGGCCAGGAGGTCACGGTCCATCACTCATAGCTGTCGGATGAGGGGGGCAAAAAGTTCCATCCCTTCATCCCCGACCGGCGGAATTTCTGTTGAGTTCAGCAACATAGGAACATGGTGAACGAGGTCGCGTCGATGCCGGAAGTCACGGATCTCAAGGTTGCTCATTACGTTCGCCGTGGTCCCTTTCAACGACGCGCGCGGCGGCCGACGAGGAGGCCGTAGTTGGAGACGCAGAAGGGCACGAGATAGGTGAGGCCGACCTTGACGAGGAGGCGCGGGGAGGCCCCACCGGCGACAACGACGTCGAGCTGGTTGATTGTGAAGAGGATCGTCCCGACGAAGAGAGCGACGCCGATCGTCTTGCGTAGGTGCGCCGGATGCAGCACCACGGCCGGCGCCTCGCGCCAGCTCGACCACACCGGGCGGTCGTCGGCCGGCGGCTCGTTCTGTTCGAGCACTACAGCTTGCTCGCGATCAGATCGGCGACGCGAGCCAGCTCCTCAGGGTGCGCGTCAACGATCGCGTTTCCGTGACCGCCTGACGGCCAGACCATCGACGTCACCGACGGATTCGACGCGACGAGCTGCGTGACCGCATCGGCGCTGCGCGAGTCGTCGCTCGCCGCTTCGAGTAGCGCAGGTCGGGCGCCGATGGATTGTACCGACGCGGCGATCTGAATCCCGCGGTAGTCGAGCCCCGGCGAGAGCGCCACAACGATCGCCACCGTGGGATCGTCCGCGTAGGCCACGATCGCACTGTTCGCGCCGATCGACGAGCCGAGCACAGCCACGGCAGTTGCCCCGAGGTTGGCGCGCGCGTCGGCGAGCGCCGATTGCACGTCCCCCACCATGGGGGGATAGAGCGGCTGAGCGCTCGGATCGCTCGCCTGGGCGCACAGGTCGTGCGTGCTGCCGTCGGGCCAGAGGATGCTCGCGCCGTGACCTCGCAGATCGATGGCCAAGGTGGCGACGCGGCGCTGGGCGAACGCACCCACCCAGTCGTGCGTCGGCTGGCTCCACTCCGTGCGGTCGCGGCAGAGCTGGTGCGCGAGGACCACCGTCGGTGCCGGGGCACCGCCGCAGGGGGTGACGAAGGTTCCGTGCAGCACGAGACCGTCTCCGGATGGAAACTGAACTTCGCGGCTCATTTGCCCGCCGAGGCACGAGCCCGCATCGACCGGCGGGATCACACTCGCATCCATCGCCTTGACGCCGCTCGCCGCGCAGCCTGCACACAGGAGGAGCGCGAAAGCCGCCCTACTCATCGCGCGCCTCCCTGCAGGTCGTCTGGAAGTTCTCCTCGACGTGTACGCCGAGAAGGAGCACGAGGCGGTTGACGAAGGAGAAGTAGGAGACCGTGAGCGCAGCGTCGAGGAGCGCGCGGTCGTCAAAGCCGTGTGCGCGCAGCGCCGCGATCGACGCCTCCGTCGCGTCCGACGGCGTCAG
>JBGTMW010000238.1:0-3254 GCA_041743365.1 Gemmatimonadaceae bacterium | reverse complement strand
GCGGCGTCGGCCCGTGCGGCTGAAGCGGCCGAATCGCCACGGAGGGTCCCGTCGGCGGCGGTGGAACAGGCAGACGCGATGACGGAAGCGCCGAGGAAGAGCGCGATGGCCTGAGCGCGGCGGACGCGTGGGCGGGAGATGGCGAGCATGAGGGGCTGGGTTGAGGTGTCGGAGTTGAGGAAAGCTACTCGACATGCGATCTCCGGGGCAGCGCGATTCAAGGAACCCGAAGAAATACCAATCCCGGTGAGTCAGGCGCGATCACTCACTCCACCAGTATCGAATCCTCGACGAAATACCCGCCTGCCTCCCTCACCATCCCCGCCACCTCCCGCCGCGTCTCGTCCTCGGGCGACTCCAGCTTCACACGCGCCGACCGAAACCGCCGCCCCGACTCGACGCAGAAAAGGTCGCACAGCGCCAGCTCCCGAACGCACATCTCCGCGCCGCGCTGATCCACCAACCGCTGCGTCCGCGCGATCACGCACGCCCTCGCGAACAGCTCGATCGCCATGTTCGCCAGCCGCTCCAGCACCTGCTGCCGCTCGATGATCTCCCGCCGATGCTTCCGGATCGCGCGATCAGTCGCACCTGCCAGCTCGCCGACGTGCTTCTCGAAGTACCTCTTGTGCGGCTGAAGCCGCTCGTGCAGCTCCACATCCAGCGTCGCCGTCGCTCCGAACGCGCTCTTCACCCGCGAAGCCGCGTAGCCGCTGATCAGTCCCCAGCTCCGCAGCGGAGTTCGCAGCGCGCTCCCGACCTCCTTAAGCCGCTCGGCCGGCCCCTGCACTCCGTTGAGCGCGATGAACAGCCGCAGCACCTCGTTCGTCCCCTCGAAGATCCGGTTGATGCGCGCATCCCGGAGCATCCGCTCGTATGGATACGGCTGCACGAAGCCGCGGCCTCCCGCGACCTGGACCATCTCATCCGCCGCGCGCCAGATCATGTCGCTCGCGAAAACCTTGCAGCACGCGGCCTCGAGCGAAAAGTCGCTCTCCGTGCGATCCACCAGCGAGGCGAGGACTCCGAGCATCGCATCCGACGCATAGATGTCGGCGGTGAGCGTGGCGATCTTGCGCTGGGTGATCTCGAACTCGACGATCGGCCGGCCGAACTGCACCCGCTGCGCCGCATAGCTCACCATCTCCCGAAGAGTCACCTTCGCGGCACCGGTGCACCCCGCGGCGAGCGTCAGCCGCCCCGCGTTGAGTACGTGCACGGCGACGCCGAATCCCTTGCCCACCGCGCCGAGCACATGGTCTGCCGGAACTTCGAGATTCTCGAAGACGAGCTCGGCCTGCGTCGAACCGCGAATGCCGAGCTTGCGAACCGTGCCCGCCACCCTGAAGCCCGGCATGTCAGGGCGGATGATGAAAGCGGTTGGCCGCAGCTTCTTCCCCGGACGATGATCGCTCACCGACCGCTCCACGGGAGCCTGCGCGAAGGTCGCGATCACGCCGGCGCGATGGCCGTTGCCGATCCAGATCTTCCGTCCGTTCAGGATCCACCTCGATCCGTCGGCCGAGCGCTCCGCGCGCGTCACGATGTTCTGCGCATCCGAGCCTGTCTCGGGCTCGGTGAGCGCGTATGCGGCGAGCGTCTCCCCGCGCGCGAGCATCGGTAGATAGCGCGCCTTCTGCTCCGCGGAGCCGAAGAGCACTATCGCCTTCGACCCCAGACCGCAGTGAACTCCAATCAGCACCGCCACCGACGCGTCGATCGCGGAGACCGTCGCGAAGATGCGCGCATACGCGGTAGCGGAGAGCCCGAGTCCGCCGTACTCCTTCGGTATCGTGAGCCCGAGCATCCCGATCTCCGCGAGAGCGCGGATCACATCCTCCCGCACGGTCTCCTCGGCATCGATCCTGGCCGGGTCGATCACGTCGCCGCGCAGGCGGTTCATGTCGTGCATGAGCCGGCGCACCACGCGCGCCTCGTCCGCATCGCGCTCGTCCAGCGGCGGCGGATACGGAAAGAGAAGGGAATCGTGCACGGCGCCGGCAAATACGCCGCGGGTGAACGAAGGCTTTGTGTCGTCAGCGGGCGGGCTCGGGCGTGTCGCTGCGCTCATCGCGTGTTAGGTGTGAGTCTGAACGTGGATAAAGGCGTTCCGCGAGTGGCCGCAAGCGGGACGGAAGCCCGGCGAGTCCTAAAAACGTACGCGCGGGACGCGCCAACGGCACCCTTCGGGTGCGCGCGCCTCGACCGCAACGTGATGTCGATGCCGCTGGCGATCGCCATGTGCTAGTGACATGATTGCGAGATCCGGATAGCAGTCAGCGACGAAGCCAGTGGCAACGGGAACAGCAACAACGATGGAAGAACGATTGAACGGATTTCAACGGATCATCCGGATCTGGTCCGACCTGAGTCCACCATCATCGCTCCAGCCGGGCATCCCGCTGTTGTTTTCTCGTCGGGCGGGTTTCATCCGCCTGATCCGGTTCATCCGCTGAATCGTTCTTCCATCGTTGTTGATCCTGGTGTTGATCCTGGTGTTCGCGTCTGGCATCGGAGGATCCGAACCCGGACGATCCGAAACCCTATCACAATGTCGCTGCGAAGCCCATTAGCAGTATTGATGCTAGCACCGCGGATTCCGATCGGTCCGCAGGTCCGCGAGCTCGCGCGCGGGTGATGCAGCGAACCCGGGTGCAGTCGATGCGCTCCCGGCCGGCTCGGGCGCACCCGGGGCGACCATCAGTCGCGGAGCAGGCCGCCGGCTTACCTTCGCTCCGGGGTGATCGCACGCTCGAGCTGATCGCGCAGCGCCTCGGAGCTCGTCACCGGAGAGTCGCATGTGAACTGACGGCAGACGTACGCCGTCGCCCTGCGGTTCCGCATCTCCCGCCCCTCGAGCAACGCCAGGCCCTGACTCGAAGATGGCTCACCGCCGGCGAGCACCAGCGACGGGATGTAGTGCGTAGCCACGGTGCGCGCCAGCGCATCGAAACCCGGTTCCCCGGGACGCCCGACGAGCGCGACTTCCACGGCGCCATGCACAGCCATGTCGGCAGCGCCGAGGAGATGCCCGAACGCGGGTCCGTACCGCACCATGGGCTCGGCGAGAGTCTCCATGACGATGCTCGCGCCGCGCCGAAGCTCGGCATCGCCGGTGAGCTCGGCGATCCGCAGCATGAGATCCACGGCGAGCGACGTGCCCGACGGCATCGCGTTGTCGGTGACGTCGCGCGGCCGCGTGACGAGCGCCTCGTGGTCATGGGCCGTGTCGTAGAAGGTGCTCGTCGTCCCGT
>JBGTMW010000237.1:0-3164 GCA_041743365.1 Gemmatimonadaceae bacterium | reverse complement strand
ACGAACGCCGCGAACAGCAAGTGGAGCTGCGCAACCGCCCAGATGGCCACGCGGCTCCCGACGACGGGGAAGGTTCGGTACTCGGCCTCGACGTACGGCTTTGCCCGGGCCGTCGCTTCCGCTGCTGCCCTTTCGGCGGCCAGTCCCTCCACACGCGGCGTTGGGTCCACGGTCGCGGCAGGAGCCCGATACGGCTCCTTGTACTCGCGGTCCGTCAGGAAGGTGGCGATCATCACGACCGCGGCGAACATCACCACCCCGGTGACGGGACCGAGCACGAACAGCAGTTTGCGATTCAGTACGCCGTTCATCCCGTCGCCTCCCTCAGGGGGTGCCCGTGGCGGTGGCCCGCGCCAGCCCCTGGCGTTGGAGCCCTCGCACGTAGGCGACGATCGCCCACCTGTCCGCGGGAGGGATCGGCCAGCGGTACCCGGCCATCAGCCCTGTTCCGTTCGTAATGACGTCGAAGATCTGTCCGTCCGGATACTTCAGGACCTTCTCCTGGTGGAAGGAGGCGGTGGGGACGTTGCCTCGCTGGAACAGGATGCCCTTGCCGTCCCCGCGAGCATCGTGGCAAGGCTGGCAGTAGATCGTGTAGCGTTCTCGGCCGCGCTCGACGAGTGCTTCGTCCACGGCATGAGGGATCGCCGCCACGAACTGTCCGTCCGCGCCCTTGCCCGTGAAGAAGGCCGTGTCTTCTTTGAGCCCGCCAACCGCGACCGTTCCTGGAACGGGCTGGCGCATGGACGCGCCGTCGTAGAAGAACGTGCTGGCTGTCTGGGCGCGCACCTTTGGCTGGTGATCCATGCTCGGATTGAGATGGATGGGAGGGCGACTCGACGTGCAGCCGCGCGCGCATCCCGCGAGGGGGATAACAGAGGTGAGGACGATCACCCCGAGCAGGCGGCTTGCCCGCCGTAGCTTTAGCGGAGGCGGGGCGGTCATGTCAGCGGGTCCGTTCGCACATCCTCGAGATCGGGATTCGGGTTGCGCACCTTGGCCAGATACGTCGTCCTCGGCTTGGTATTCAGCTCTTCGAGCAGCGCGTAGTTGCGCGGGTCGGCCTTCGCCTTCACGACCCGGCTGGAGGCGTCCCGAAGGTCTCCGAACTCGATGGCCGAGGCGGGGCAGGCCTGCTGGCAAGCCGTTTTGACGTCGCCATCGCGAATCTCGCGTCCGGCGAGCCGCGCATCGATCTTCACCCGATTGATCCGCTGCGTGCAGTAGGTGCACTTCTCCATGACGCCCCTCGCGCGGACCGTCACATCCGGGTTCATCGCAAGCTGGAGGGTGTCGGGCGTGTCCTTGGTGTAGTTGAAGAAATTGAAGCGGCGCACCTTGTAGGGACAGTTATTCGAGCAGTAGCGGGTCCCGATGCACCGGTTGTACACCATCACGTTGAGGCCCTCCCCGTCATGAACGGTGGCGGCCACGGGGCAGACCTGCTCGCAGGGAGCGTCCTCGCAGTGCATGCAGGGAACGGGCTGGAAGACAACCTCCGGGCTGCCGGAGGGCTCGCCTGAGAAGTACCGGTCGACCCGGATCCAGTGCATCTCACGCCCCTTTGCGACCTGGGCCTTGCCGACGACCGGCACGTTATTCTCGCTCTGGCAGGCGACCATGCACGCGTTGCACCCGATGCACGAGTTCAGGTCGATCGTCATCCCCCACTGGTGCCCCTGATCGTAGCTGTGCTCCTTCCAGAGGGAGAAGTGCTCCGGTCTCTTCGGGAAGACACCTAGAGCGCTCGGAGTTCCCTTCGGGGCTTGCTGCGGATCTGGCGCATGCGAGGCCTCGGCCGGCACCGCCGCGGCGGCGGGTGGCGATCGCAGTTCGGCGAGCGTGGACTCGCGGACGATCGGCCGCTCCTCCATGCTGCCGTGGTTCTGCGTCGCCGAGAGCGCGTACGTGCCTTCGCGCCTGGTGAGCGTGACGCCGCTGTCGAAGTCAGGCGCCTTGGAGGTTCGCACTTTGAACGTATCGAACCCGACTCCAGATCCAATCCGTCCCGCGCGTTCACGGCCGTAACCAAGCGTGAGCGCCACCACGCCGTCCGCCATCCCTGGAAGAATCGAGACCGGCAGTTCGAGCCCGCGGCCCGCGTAATCGAGGCGGACCACATCCCCGCTCGCGACACCGAGCGACTCCGCCAACTTCGGGCTCAGCAGCGCGGGGTTGTCCCACGTCAGCTTCGTGAGCGGATCCGGAAGCTCCTGCAGCCACCCGTCGTTCGCGAAACGGCCGTCGTGAAGTGACGCGGAGGGCAGGAACACGATCTCCAGGTCACCCGGAGATCCGGACGCGGCCTGGCTTGCCGACGCGCCCGCGGCGCGAAGGCGGCCGAGCTCCGCGAACGCCTCCGCTTTGGACTCGGGCACCACTTCGGGAAGCTCGCTGGCGGAAAGGAGGCCATCGTGCAGCACGCGATTCCACTTGTTGTCGAACTCGGCCTCGCCCAGGATCGGTTTCCAGGTCTCCCGCACGAGGTCGTAGCCGGAACGCTCCTCTTGCGGCGGGGGCGGGGCCACCATGCGCGAGTCAAACGGAACGCCGACCATCAGCCCCAGCACTTCGACTGGCGTTCGTCCGCCGGACAGGGGCAGGATCAGCGGCTGGACGACGCTGAGCGTGCCGCCAACCGCGCGCGCGTCTCCCCACGATTCGAGGTAATGCGCACGCGGGACATGCCACTCGGCCCTGGACGACGTTTCGTCCATCGTGTGGCCGAGCGCGATCGAGTGAGGCACTTTCGACAGCGCCGACGTGAAGTCGAGATCAGCCGGGGCATCGAAGACCGGGTTGCCACCGAGGATGACGAGCGTCTGGATCGCGCCGCTCTTCATCGCGGAGACGAGCGAGGCCAGTGAGCTCGCGCTGGGAAGCGACGCATCCTTCGTCTCGTAGTAGCTGACCGTCGTCCCGGTGTTGCCAAGATGGCTGTTCAGGGCGCACACCGCGGCGTGGACGGCCGCGGGCTGGCGCTCCCCGACCACGATCAACCCCTTGCCGCGATTCGCTAGAAGGTCTTTCGTCAGCGCGTCGATCCAGCGCGGGTCGACACCCGCGACATCGGCCCCTGGCGCGGTTCCGGCCGCACCGAGCCGCGCAGCGAGCGCAGCGATGAACGGCGCGATCTGGCGGCTCTCGAGACGAAGCCGATGATC
>JBGTMW010000236.1:0-5155 GCA_041743365.1 Gemmatimonadaceae bacterium | reverse complement strand
CGGCCACCACGTCCCCCCGCGACCGCTCCGCCGGCGGCACTGCTGAATGACTTCACCGTCCGACCCTGCGCATCGAGGATCTCGATGACCACCGCATCGGGCGGCGTCGCCGGCAGGTAGTACTCGATCATCGGGCCGAGCAGCCCTGGTGCGGTCCGCGTCCGGTAGCCATCGCGCGGCTTGTAGAGATGGACCTGCGATGACGTCTGCCGCGGTGCGATCTGGTGCAGCGAAGACACGTTGTCGAGAATCCAGAACGAGCGTCCCTGTGTCGACACCACGAGATCCTTCCGGTGCACCTTGATGTCGGTCACCGGCACGTTGGGCAGGTTGAGCTGGAAAGGCTGCCAGTGCGCACCGTTGTCGAAGGAGATGAACATGCCGAACTCGGTGCCGGCATAGAGCAGTCCTTCACGACTCGGATCCTCCCGGACGACGCGCGTGGGCCAGTCGGCCGGAATGCCGTTCTTCCCATCGGTGAGCCGCGTCCAGCTCTTCCCGTAGTCGTTGGTGAGGTAGATGTACGGCTGGTAGTCGCCGAGCAGGTAGCGATAGACGGCGTAATACGCGGATCCGCGCCGGTGCGGCGAGGGCTCGATGAACTGAACGCGCCCGCCCTCCGGCAGGTCCGGGGGCGTGATCTTCGCCCAGCTCCTTCCGTTGTCGCGCGTCACGTGGAAGGGGCCATCGTTCGCGCCCGTCCAGATCACGCCGCGCTCGAGCGGCGACTCGCGGATCGCGTACAGCGTGCTGTAGAACTCCTCGCCCGTCACGTCGCGCGTGATCGGGCCGCCGGAGCCTCCCTGGCGGTGATCGCGCGGGAACCAGGTCAGGTCGGGGGAGATCGTCTCCCACGTCACCCCTTCGTCGCGCGTGCGGTGCACGTACTGCGATCCGTAGTACAGCACGTTCGGATCGTGCGGCGACACTTCCATTGGCGAGGTGCGCTGCATGCGCCAGATCAGGTCACCGCCATCGTTGCCATAGAGCGACTGGCCGCCGATCCAGTACGGCTGGCTGTTTCCGGTGCGGATGTTCATCCGCTCGTACTGCCCCTTGCACGAACCGTAGACGATGTCGCGCTTGGTCGGATGCGGGATGATCGGACCGGTCTCGCATCCGGGACCATCGGCGTTGAAGGAGTCCGCCGGTCGGTTGATGCTCGAGATGATGATCGTCGAGTTGTCCTGCTGCGCGCCGTACAGCTTGTAGGGAAACTCGTTGTCCACCCACACGCCGTAGATCTCCGCGGTGGGCTGGTTGCTCTGCGTGGACCAGGTGCGGCCGCCATCGTAGGAGACGTTGGCGCCGCCGTCATTCGACTGGATCATCGTGTTCCCGTTGCGCGGGCTGACCCACATTTCGTGGTTGTCGCCGTGCGGCGTCGGGAATCTCACCATCGTCTTCCCTGCATCCGTGGACTTGTAGAAGCCTTCCGCCCCGGCGTACACGATGTCGGCGTTGGTGGGATCGGTGGCGAGCGACGTGTAGTAGAAGGGCCGTGTGATGAGGCCCGGAGTGTCGTTGACCTGGATCCAGCTCTGGCCGCCGTCGTCCGAGCGATAGAGGCCGCCGCCCGGGAGCGCCTCCACCAGCGCGTAGAGCCGGTTCGGGTTGGCCGCGGTCACGCCGATGTTTCCCTTTCCAATCAGCCCGCTTGGAAGGCCCGTGCCCATCTTCGTCCAGGTTTCGCCCGCGTCAGTGCTCCGGTAGAAGCCGCCTTCGCGCGAGCCGCTGATGATCGTCCAGGGCTTCCGCTCGGTCCGGTTCATCCATGCGTAGACAATGTTGGGGTTCGTCGCATGGATCTCGACGTCCATCGCCCCCGTGCTGTCGGAGATGTAGAGCGTCTTCTTCCACGTGCGTCCGCCATCCGTCGTCTTGAAGACTCCACGCTCGGTGTTCGGCTTGAAGATGTCGCCGTACGCTGCCACGTAGACGATGTTCGGGTCGGTCGGGTGGATGCGGACGCCGCCGATCTGACCCGCGTTGTAGAGGCCGGCAAACTGCCAGGTCGCGCCGCCGTCCGTCGTCCTGTACACGCCACGCCCGGTGGAGACGTTGCTTCGCACGCCGTCGGAACCGGTCCCGAGCCAGATCGTGTTCGGATCGGAATCAGCCACGGCCACCGAGCCCATCGATCCCACCGGCACCTTGCCGTCGGTGATCGGGACCCAGGTTGCCCCGGCATCGGTGGTCCGGAAAAGCCCGCCGCTGGCCACGCCCATGTAGAAGGTGCGCGGCTGGGAGGGAACGCCCGTCACCGTGGTCACGCGTCCGCCGCGCGACGGGCCGACGAGCCTGTACTGGAGACCTCGAAGGAGCGCCGTGTCGACCGAGGCCATCATCGGGACTCGCGCCGCCGCGGCGGCAGGCCGAGCTGCACCGGATCGGGGGGCGGTCGTCGCCTGCGCGAAGACGAGCTGCGGGGCGAGCGAAAGGGCAGCGAGGAGTGAGGAAAGCGCGCGTAGGTTCATGACTGGTCCTTATAGGGAGGGCGTACGAAGGTCTGCTCCATGCCCTGGGCGCGGGCTCCGACGGGGCGACGGACGGAGGTCCGCTCGATGCCGCGGGCGAGCGCGGTCTCCGATACCGATAAATGACACCATTCGCGGGGCGGGTGCAAGTTTGATATTCTGGGGTAGCCGGACGCGGCCTATACGCCAGCGACTGCGGTCCCGGCGCAGGGCGATCGTCCTTCCCGCCAACCTGCTGGAGATTCCAATGCGATTCGACCGAGCCATCCTCCGCCTCGCGCTCGCTCTTCCCGTGCCGGCCACCACGGCCGCGCAGGTGCCCGTCGCTGCCGCCGCACGCGTGGACGCGGTGTTCGCGGGCTACACGAAGGAGACGCCCGGCTGTGCCGTGGGCGTCGCGCGAGATGGGCGCGAGGTATTCTCCCGCGCGTACGGGATGGCCGACCTGGAGCGCGACGTCGGCGCGACTCCCGCAACCGTATACGAGGCGGGCTCTGTCGCGAAGCAGTTCACCGCCGCCGCCATCGTCCTCCTCGCCCAGCAGGGCAGACTCTCTCTCGATGACGATGTCCGGAAGCACATACCGGAGGTTCCCGACTACGGAACGCCGATCACGATTCGGCATCTGCTGACGCACACCAGTGGCCTGCGCGACTGGGGAAGCGTCGCATCGATCGAGGGATGGCCGCGCGGTGCGCGCGCGCACACCCACGCACACGTCCTCGACATCGTCAGCCGCCAGACCGCTCTCAACTACCCACCCGGCGCCGCCTACTCCTACACCAACACGGGCTACAACCTGCTCGCGATGATCGTCGATCGCGTGAGCGGAACGTCGTTCGCCGATTTCTCCGAGAAGAACCTGTTCGAGCCGCTGGGAATGACGAGCACGGAATGGCGCGATGACCACACGCGCATCGTGAAGAATCGCGCGGTCGCCTACGCACCCGGGCGCGGCGGCGGATTCTCCATCGACATGCCCTTCGAGAACGTCCACGGGAACGGCGGGCTCCTCACCACCGTCGGCGACCTGCTGACGTGGACGCAGAACCTCGAGACCGGAAAGCTCGGCGGCCCCACGTTCGTCGAGGAAATGCATCGTCAGGGAATCCTCACCAGCGGTCGCCGGATAACCTACGCATCGGGGCTGGTCGTGGATCGATACAACGACACCCCGGAGGTGAGCCACACCGGTGCGACCGCGGGCTACCGCGCCTTCCTCGCACGCTATCCCGAACAGAAACTCGCGGTGGCGCTCCTGTGCAACGTGGGCAGCGCCAGCCCCGGCGGGCTCGGACACGGCGTAGCCGATGTCTTTCTCGCGAACACCGCGCTGCGAGCAGCGGCGCCGGCCCCGCCGCGCGGCGTGACCATTCCGCGGGCGCAGCTCGAGGCGAAGGCCGGTCTCTATCGCGATCCTACGACCGGGGAGTCGCTGCGCCTCGGCGTCGTGGATGGTGCGCTGCGAATCGATCGCGGTGCGGTACTCGTGGCCCTGTCACCGACCCTCTTCCAGGTCGGGACCGGGAGCCGCCGACTGGCCTTCGAGTCGATTTCCGGAAGCCCGCGTCCTCGCATCCGCGAGATCAACGAGCCCGATGAGGCCGCGGTTTACGAGCCCGTGCCGGATTTCAATCCGACCGCCGCGGACCTGAGCGCGTACGTCGGCGAGTACTACAGCGCCGACGCCCGAGTCGCCATGACAGTCGTTGTCGAGAACGGGCGGTTGGTCGTCCGCCGCATCCCCGACACGCGCCTGGAGCTCACGCCTGTCTACGCCGACGCGTTCGACGGAGGCCCCGGGCGCATCCGGTTCATCCGCGACTCGAGCGGCCGCATCACGGAGCTGAGCATTCGCCAGGCGCGTGTCTGGGACATGCGATTTGTAAAACGGTAGCGGCATGAGGTGAAGCGGCGGAGGCATGCGCTCACCGCTTCACCTCATGGTGAATCCGGCGAGGAGGCTGAGGCGAGTTCCGAGCTTTGATGGGACGACGGAGACGTTGATCGGCAGGTTCAATCCGCCGGAGCGTCTCGTTACCCCTCCCACGAAAGCCAGCGCGAAGCCGGAGGGTCCGAGATTGGGCCCGACGCCGAACTCCGTGCCGCCGACAGTGCGTACCCCGACCAGCCACGAGAGGCTCGGCAGGAACGCACCCTGCTCGAGGCCGCCCACGAGGAGCACCCACTCCGTGACACCAGCGGGCCCACTCTCGCTCGCGTAGAACTGTCGCTCCCATTGCCAGCCGAACTGCGTGATCACCGGGGACACGTCGATGTCCATGGAGGCGAGGCTGTCGACGATGCGTCCGCCGAGATAGGTCACCCCAAACCGCGGGCCCGACAGCTTGACCCGCTGGCTCGCTGGCGGGACCCGTGATTCCTGCGCGTCCAGCTCTGCCGCGGAGCTCGCCGAGGACAGAGCCAGGGCGAGCATGATCCCGATGAGCCGGGCACCGCGTGTTGCCGCCGAGCGGTGCGATCCCGCCGGCATGTCCGTAATCGGGCCGTTGATCGATTGCATCGTCCACCTCCATTGGGAATTCTCGTTGGTCCGCCATGCTGGCCGGGATTGGTGGAGGTATCGTAAGGCCAACCGGCCGGGGTGCCGATACGTTGGGTGACGTAGTTGTGGGGGGCCGACGACGTAAGTGTGGCCGCGTCGTGCCGCGGAGTGG
>JBGTMW010000235.1:0-4772 GCA_041743365.1 Gemmatimonadaceae bacterium | reverse complement strand
CGCGGCGGCCGGCATCGCGACTTTCTGGTTGCCTTATCGGCTGACGAACGTGGTGGCGCGAATCGGTCGTCCGAACGAGGACACGCTCTCCACCCACAAGATTCTCGGAGGAACCCTCATCTTCACTCTCTGGATCGCGCTTCTCTCCATTCTCGTCGGGATCATGGCGGGTGCAACCTGGGGCATCGCCGCGATCGTGATCCTCCCGATATTCGCCTTCGTCACGCTGGCGATCACCGAGCATTGGCAGGACTCCTGGAGCGACGCACGCCGCTTCTTCACGCTGCGTCGTGGCGACGACCTGCTCGGCGAGCTCCGGCAGGCGCAGTGCAACCTTGCGACCCGACTCGAGGAGCTAAGGCAGGCTTCGCCGCCGTTGGTCGAGCGGGGGTGAGAATTCGCGATCGGACAGCCCCTCCCGGTACTGTCCGACGCCGTGGCGCGAATCTCTCAGTAGGGGACGCCGAACCGGTCACCGCGCACATGTTGTGCGCCGTGCAAACCTCTTGTCCTGGAGATCCGACGAAATGAGCAAGCTGCTGCGCGGTCTTGCCGCGGGTTACGGAGCGAAGAAGCTGGGCGGTGGGTGCGTCAGCACAGTCCTGATCTTCATCGTCCTCTGGTACGTGCTCGGCCAGTGCGGCGGCGTGTTCCAGTAGCCGCCTTCCCTCCCGGACGACAGCCGCTGACGACAGGCAGCATCGCTCGTCTCTAGAGGAGACAGAGCCGGGTTGGCCGCACTCCGCGGGCTGGTAGCGCGGCGACCTGCTCCTCTTCCACGCACTCATTGACGTCGTTGCGCGAAGTTCCTCCGGATGACAGGTCACCCGCGACCGGTAATCGGTTTCGCCGGGCAGTCGTGCATCTCTATGCAGCGCTTCACCGGTGGGGTGAATCCGGCTGGTCCGGCTCCGCCGTTGGCGGGTGGGGCGTGCTACAGGGCTCGGTCGTGCCTGGACCGAGCGATGCGCTGCTGGTCCCGCTCGGGCTTGCGGATCCGCGGCGAGCGCTCGTGCTCGCATTGTGGGCCACGGCGGGCGCAACCATCGGGGGAATAGTCGCCTACGCGATCGGCGGTCATCTCCTCGGCGGCGTCAGCAACTCGCTGATCTCATGGGCCACGGTCGACTCACCGAACTGGGAGTTCCGGCGCGCGCAGTTCGAGAGCCACGGGTGGAAGATCGTTGCGTTGAGCACCGTGTCTCCACTCTCGACGAAGTTCGTCTGCATGGCCGCGGGTGCATTCGGCATGCCTTTCCCGGAGTTCTCGCTGGCACTTCTCGCCGGGCGCGGGGCCAGATTTCTTGCGGTAGGGATCGTGCTGACCTTTGCGGGCAAGCGGCTGCGCAGGATGCTGGAGGGCTGGCTCGGTCGGCCGGCGGAATCGCTCAGGTAGTTCAGACGCGCCGCTTATCATCGCTCGCTCCCTGGCGGCGAGAGGGTGTTTGATGCGCGAAGGGCCGCCAGTGGCGGCCCTTCGTCGTTCACCACCGCACTCGACTCAGCGATCCTCGTTCATGATCGCGATGCCTTCCTGCTTCGGATTCTTCACGTAGGTATCGAGCCAGGCCACCCAGCGCGCCCAGAGATCGAGGTTGGTCTCCATTCCGAGAATCAGGCGGTCGATCGCGCGGGGCAGGGCAACGCGAACCATTACACGCTCCAGGGTGGCGGGAGAAGCTTGATTCTAGTTCACGGCGCCGGGGAGGAGCAAGCTTTTTCTCGTGCGCCTACCGCCGACGGAAGGGGTGCTCGAGGCTCAGGTACAGATAGATCGCGCGCTCCCCATCGCTCGGGCCGATCCCCAGCGGGAATGCGATCCCGGGTACGATCTGGAGTCCGGACGGGAAATCGATTGCGGCGCGAGCACCCGGGGCGACCACGAAGCCACGCTGCCATTCGGTCGCATCTTCTCCGACAACGCTCTGGTCGTGCGTCCAGAGCGCCTCGAGCATCAGGCTCAGCTTCGGATGGGCGAGCCAGATGAGACTCTGACCCGCGAAGACGCTGCCCTCGGACGCCTCATCATCCGCGGCGTTGCGCGCCGACGGCGTCCACGCACCGCCGAGGTTCGAATGCGACACGAGCCAGGGCGAGAGCTCGACGCTCAGGGGAAGGTTGACCTCCACGCCCACTCCGCCAGCACCCCGGCCCTGACGCTCGTCGCCGGTGGGAAGCAGCAGGCTGAGCCTGGGCGACACCGCCGCAGCGGATCCCTCCGGCATGCGAAGCTGGTGGCGGTAGTTGAGCGCGATGTCCCCGACGCCTGTTTCCATCGTCGCTCCTGCCGCGCTCCGCTGCATGGGCACGGTGTAGCTGAGCTGATGCCGCTCCGCGGAAGCCGGCCATTCCTGGGTGAAGGTCGCCTCCCATCCACGCACACCGCGCATTCGCTGGAAGGTGAAGACGTGCTGCACCACGCCCCACTCCTGGTTGTACGCCTCTTCTATCAGGAAGCTGTTGTCACGAATGTGGACCGCGTTCTGCGCCGATGCCGTGGTCGCAACCGAGCAGGTGAGAAGGGCGAGCGCGAGAGCGCGACCACTGGTGGTCATCATGCGGGTATCACGAGTCCCGTGGCGTACATGATCATGAGTCCGGCGAACAGTCCTGTCGCGTTGAGCGGGCGGGTAATGCCGGCATTCTCACCGCGGCTCAGCATGCGCCCGAGCTCGATGACCACCTGCACGATGGCGCCGGCGCCGATCGCGAAGAAAAGCGTCGTCCACAGCGGGGAATATGTGAATCCTCCGATCCATGCGCCGAGCACGGTCGGCACGCCAGCGATGGCGCCCAGCATGGCGAGCTGCAGCAGCGATGGCCGCTCCCTGCTGATCGGTGCGACTATCCCGAGTCCTTCAGTGGTGTTGTGGAGAAGGAAACCCACCACGAGGAAGGTCCCGAGCGCAATCTCGCCGGTGGCGTAGGACGCGCCGATGGCGAGACCTTCCCCGAGGTTGTGCAGCCCGATGCCAATCGCCACGAGCGTCGCGACCCAGAAGGGAGACATTCCTCCGGCCTGCGTACGCTTCCACTGGCCCAGCGCCGCGAGCGCGAGTGGAGTTCCCAGCGCTCCGAGCAGCACCAGGCCCATTCCGTTGAACGCGCCCGGGACCCGCGCCGCGATCTCGATTGACTCGAGCAGGGCATCGACGCCGAGAAAGATCAGGAGACCGATCGTGAGGCTGAGGAAGAATCCCATCCACTCGCGCGAGATCGTTCGAAGGAATGGAAGCCAGAGCAGTCCGAGAAACACGGGAATGACACCGGCATAGACGCCGAGTAGCGCGAACGTTCCGAGGTAGCGCGCGTCAGGGACCGGAGTCCTCGTCGCGACGGCGACGTCGGTCGAGAAGGTGAGCCCGGTGCTCGTCATGAGCTTGATGTTGTGCGGCTCACCTTCGACCCAGGGATACGGGATCGACAGCACTCTCCTCTCGAGGCGTCCCACGCGCTTGTCGCCGTCGATTTCGTGTATCCACGATGCGTCATCGACCAGTACCTGCGCGATCGTGACCGCCTCGGGTCCCCCGTTGGTGACGTGCACCCTCAGCTGGTTCGGTGCCGGAAGGGTGACGCGCTCGATGGTGAGCTCCTCGACCGGCGGGAACGCTGCCTGGAACACTCCCACGGGCCCGAACCTGATGAACGCGAAGACGAGCATCGCGAGCAGGAGCAGGGGGCCGACGCCCTTTACCCAGCGCGGTATGGTGGCGGGCCCGACCTCCGCGCGTGGCGGAGCGATGTCCACGGTGCGCTCAGACAATGGAACGCTCCGTGACGTTGAACATCCCCGTCCACCCGAGCTCGGCGAATTCGCTCTGATGCGCATGGAACATGAACAGTCCTGTGTGCTTGTAGGCGAACTCGATCACCGCGCGCTCGCCCTGGCCCATCGTCACGACGTCGGTCCATTCGAAGTGTCGAAGGTCCGATCCGGTCCGGTAGAGCTTGAAGAAGTTGCCGTGAAGGTGGAACGAGTTGATGAGGTCGAACTCGGTGATGTTGCCGAGGTAGATGCGAACGGTCTCGCCGACGTGGATCGGGATCGGGTGCTTCTGGTAGTGGAACGCGACCGTGTTGACCGCGTAGATCTCGTTCTCGCCGTCGAAGTTGGTATCGAAGGCGTTCATCACCATCGCCAGCTCCTTCGCCGGCGGCCGCCCGGCCTTCGGGTCGATGATGAGCATGCCATAGAGTCCCTTGTGTATGTGCCGCTTGAGGGGAACGGTATGGCAATGGTAGAGCTGGAGTCCGAACGGTTCGGCGTCGAACTCGTAAACGAAGCTCCGGCCCGGGAGCACCATCTCGAAGGCCCCATCCATGTTCGCGGGATGGATGCCGTGAAAGTGGATGGTGTGCGGATGGGCGCCCTCGTTCGTGAAGTGGACGCGGATCCTGTCCCCCTCGGTGCAGCGGAGCGTGGGTCCCGGGATCTGCCCGTTGTACGTCCACGCGGGAAAGAAGACGCCGGGCGCGACCTCGATCTCCTTGTCCTCGGCGACCACATGGTATTCGCGGAGGGTCTGGCCGGAAGCGAGCACGGAGATGCTCCCGGTGTCGAAGTCAGTGAGGAAGGTTGTCGGGTTGTACGCATCCGCACGGATGTCGCCCACGGCGTTCATCATTTCGTGCGATGCGTGTGTGCCCGTCGAATCGGGGCCATGCGTCATGGCATCGGGCCGGGCGACGTCCTGCGCGGAGAGACGGCGCCACGCCGGAAGGGCGAGGGCTCCGGTGGCGGCCGCCAGCCCTGCGGCGCCGAGTGTCCC
>JBGTMW010000234.1:0-1809 GCA_041743365.1 Gemmatimonadaceae bacterium | reverse complement strand
ACCAGCTTCTCCGGATCGAGGAGCAGCTCGGTGCCGTCGCGGAGTATCCCGGCGGGGCGATCTACGGACTGTGAAGCCGAAGCTGCGGCGCGCGATCTGGCTGGTAGCCGCGGCCGCGGCCCTGTACTTCGTTGTGCAGGGCGGGGAATACGGCACTACGGACCTGGTGAAGCAGCGCCTCGAGAAGCGGCGTCTTACGGCCACGATAGACTCGCTGGAGCGCGAGGTGGACTCGCTGCGGAAATACCGGAAGGCGGTCGAGACGGATCCGAAGACGCAGGAACGAATCGCGCGCGAGCAGTGGGGGATGGTGCGCGCGGGGGAGATCCTTTACCTGTTCGACACGACCGTGACGCCGGGTGTCGCGCCGCCTTGACTTGCCGTCGGGCGCTGGTAGATTCCGTGCACTGACGCGGGGTGGAGCAGCCTGGTAGCTCGTCGGGCTCATAACCCGAAGGTCGCGGGTTCAAATCCCGCCCCCGCTATGAGGTGAACGGCCGGTCCCAAAAGGGCCGGCCGTTTGCGTGCAGGTTGTGGGGAGTTGGTGAAACGGGGCAGGGTAGCTCAGCTGGTTAGAGCACGGCACTCATAATGCCGGGGTCGCGGGTTCGAGTCCCGCCCCTGCTATCAACGAGCCAATCACTTACGGGTGGTTGGCTCGAACCGTTCCCGGGGGGTGGTGCCCCGGAAGGTACGCGTGGCGTGCGAGCCGCGCAGAGCAAGCCGATCGCGGCGATGCAGTGCTGACGGAACTATAGACGCCCGCCGCGCCTCACCGTCGAACAATGCGAAGCGAAAGGATCCGGATCCGCGGTATGTCATCCTTGTCGAGAGCGTAGGTCGCTGCTCGACCGTTCGGCAGGGCCGCGATGATCTGCCCGTCGATGCTTCCGGTCGCCACCACCTGCCCGAGTTGGGGGTCAATCACGTCGACGACGCCATCGTGCAGCTTGTCGAGGTCGAGGGTTCCGAGTGGTACCTCCCGTCCACCGGGAGGCAGATTCGGCCAAGCGTCACGCCACTTCTTTCCGGCAACGTTCACGAAGACCCAGAGCCGGCCTTGTGCGTCCTCACTGATGGCTGCGACCCGTGAGGGTGGCGGTCGAGCCGGTGATCCGAGGCCCATCTCGAACTCTTCGACGAACCAGGTCGATTGTCGAACAATGGTTCTCGCCTTGCTGGCGTCCGGGTTCCACAACGTCAGTCGATACGACGCCCGGTCCGCGGTCCATGCTCCGCCGTTCCGTGCCGGGGTGAGCCGTTGGAGGAATGCGTCCGGCATACGATCCGGCCTGAGCGCTCCACTGTCCGGCCCGAAGTGAATCAGCGGTCTCGCCACATCCGCGGTGAACGAAACAAGGTGCAATGGCCAGCCCGCGGCGTCTGGGGTCGGTATCAGGGCGGTGACGAGCACCGTCCGCGGCCACTGAATGACGACTGAACGGTCCCCAAAGCGCGCTGGCAGTCGAACCATTCGCGCGGGGCGCAATTCATGGGTTACGACCGTTGCACGCCTCGCCGCGTTGTCGACCACCAGCACGGAGTCACCGGGAAGCGGGATGGCATCGCTCGGCTCAAGGAACTCTCCTGGCCCCTGCCCCCTGGTTCCAACCCGTTGCAGGAATGAGCCATCCGGACGAAACACCATCGGCGGCTGCCTACCATCCAGCACCCAGAATCGCCCCAGGGCGTCGACGCGCACAGTGGCGGGCCGACCGGAGAGGCTGCCGGCACCATCCGTGTCTCCCAACGTCGCTATCGAGTCGATCTCAATGGTGCAGTTCGCGCAGGATGACCGGTCTGTCACGA
>JBGTMW010000233.1:0-2209 GCA_041743365.1 Gemmatimonadaceae bacterium | reverse complement strand
CGGCCAGAGCCACCGGACGACCGGTTGGAGCTGCGCCACCGCGAGGAGAAACACTGCGAGCGAGGCGACGCTGAGACCAATTACCTGACCGCGCGAAAGCGCGCCCGATGGAAGCTCGCGGCCGGCGGTGCGCGGGTTCCGCGCGTCGATGTCGCGATCGACGATGCGGTTGAAACCCATCGCCGCGAACCGCGCCGCCGTGAAGGCGACGATTATCCAGATCACCACGTGCATCGAGATCGCCGCGGTGAAGCTCGCGAGAGTCGCACCCACGAGCGCGAACGGCAGGGCAAACACGGTGTGAGGGAGCTTGACGAAGTTTGCGTAATGCGCCCACCGTGATCGGCCAACGACGAGTTGACCCTCCATCGGCCGCGGCCCCATCGGTCCCGTCACCCCCGCGTCGCTATCGGCCATTGGCTATCCCGAGAGTGGGCCACATCTCGTCGACCTTCTTCTTCGTGACCGCATCCATCTCGATCAGCTTCGGCCAGTTGCGCGTGAATCCCTCCTCGGGCCACTTGCGCGTGGCGTCGATTCCCATCTTCGAGCCGTACGTGAAAGCCCGGCTGGAGTGATCGAGCACATCGACGGGCCCCATCGTGAAGCGCGTGTCGCGCTCGGGATCGATGTTGTTGAGCGCTATCCACCAGGCCTCGTGCGGATTGCGCACGTCCACGTCCCTGTCGAGAACGACGAGCACCTTCGCCAGCGACATCAACCCCTGTCCCCAGAGCGCGTTCATCACCTTGTACGCGTGCCCCGGGAACTGCTTGTCGATCGACACGAAGACGAGATTGTGAAAGATCCCCTCCGAGGGCATGTGGTAGTCCACGATCTCGGGCACGGTCAACTTGAGCAGGGGTAGAAAGATCCGCTCGGTCGCGTGGCCGAGATAGTAGTCCTCCATGGGCGGGCGCCCCACGATAGTCGTCGCATACACCGGCTGCCTGCGCATCGTCACGGCCGTGACGTGCACCTGCGGATACAGATCCGCCTCGGAGTAGAACCCGGTGTGGTCGCCGAACGGTCCTTCCACGACGAGCTCCTCGGCCGGATCGATGTAGCCTTCTATCACGAACTCCGCGTCCGCCGGTACCTCGAGGTCGCAGGTGACGGCCTTCGCAAGCGACACCGGCGAACGGCGCAGAAAGCCCGCGAAGAGAAACTCGTCCACCGTCGGGGGCAGGGGGGCTGACGCCGAGTACAGCGAGGCGGGGTCCGCGCCGATCGCGATGCACACTTCCATCCTGACTCCCCGCTCGGCCATCTCCCGCCAGTGTGCCGCCCCGACCTTGTGCCGCTGCCAGTGCATGGCGAGCCGCCGCGGCCCCAGCTGCTGCACGCGATACATTCCGACGTTCCTGATACCGCGCTTCGGGTCGCGCGAGATGACCATGGGCAGCGTGATATACGGTCCGCCATCTTCGGGCCAGCATGTGATGATCGGCAGCTTGGAGAGGTCGATCTCATCGCCTCTCCAGATCACCTCCTGGCAGGAGGGCTTCCCGCCGCGTACCCGTGGGGGAAACTTGCCGACCTCGAGCAGGCGGGGGAGCAGCGAGAGCTTTCCGAAAATGCCGTCGGGGACCTTCAGCTCGAGCAGCTGCGTGATGCGCGCGCCGATCTCGTCCAGCGACTCCACCCCCAGCGACATCGACATGCGTCGCATTGAGCCATAGAGGTTGATCGCAACCGGGAACGCCGAACGCGATCCGTCGGCGAGCGTGACGTTCTCGAAGAGGAGTGCCTGGCCGCCTCCCGGCTGCTTCATCACGCGGTCGGCGATCTCGCACAACTCGAGGTTTGCCGACACCGGCTGCCGAATACGCGTGAGCTCGCCGGCATCGTCCAGGACATCGATGAATTCCGTCAGTGTATCGAGAGCCACGATATGTTCGATCGAAGATGACTCAGCCCGAGCGCTCGCCCGTGTGAAGCGCCGCTATGCCGAACGAGAGTGTTTTCCAGCGCACCGCGGTGAACCCCGCGGCCGCCATTCGCCGCGCCAGGTCGCCTCCCTCGGGAAACCGGTCGACCGATTCGGGAAGGTAGCGGTACGCTGTTCGATGCCCACTGACCAGCCGCCCCACCACCGGCAGGAGGTGATGAAAGTAGATTCGATAGACGGTGCGAACTATGGGAACTCTGGGGGTCGAGAACTCGAGTATGACGAACCGCGAGCCGGGCTTCAGCGCCCTGGCGACCT
>JBGTMW010000232.1:0-4449 GCA_041743365.1 Gemmatimonadaceae bacterium | reverse complement strand
CCCCACTTCGCCCAACGCCCTCACGAGTCCGCGCCGAGCGCGCACCGCGGCGGTATCCGATGCGGAGAGCGCCGTGAAGGCGCGGATGGCGGCGTCGTACTGGCCGGTGCGCAGGGCGGTCTCGGCAGCCTGGATCGTCTGGCCGCGAGCGGGCTCGCAGGCGAGACATACCAGTATGAAGCCGAGACTCGCGGTACGGGCGCGCAGCATGATCGATCGCAGCGTCGCGGTCGATGCGTGGCTGCTCATTTCTTCCCCTCGATCGCCCTGATCTCCCGAGTCTTCAGTGCCAGGTCGACGAGAAGCTTTTCGAGCCGCGTCTCGTACTCCGCTGGAGGCATCACGTCCCTGGCGCGACGAAGCTCCTCGATGCGCTGCTCGAGGGCGACCTTCTCCCTGTACAGCGCGGCGAGCCGCGGATCGGCGGCGGCAGCGGCGGCCGATATCGCCGGCGCCAGGTACATCGATCGCGCGCGGCCGCCATCGCCCTTCTGGAGCTCCGGTTGCTGGCTGCCCGTCTTGTCGCCGTTGTCGTCGATCAGCGCATGTTCTGTCCGGAGCTTGTTCTCCTCCTCGTAGACCCGGGCCACCTCCGTGCGGGCATACTCGAAGGCCTCGAGCAGGGAGGTGCGTCCGTCCTTGTCGGTATCGGCAACGTCCGCTGCGTAGGCGCGTACGAAGAAACGTGGAAAGAGCACCTCGTTGCGCTCGAACCCCGTCTTGGTCGCGGTGACGATCACGCGGTTCGGGCCCGACAGCGCGGCCACGAAGTCGCCGCTGGCGCTGGCGGCGTTCACGAAGGCCACACGGCGCCCGGGCAGCAGGTCGAGCAGCGCCGCGAACTCCTTCGTGCCGAGATCGACTCCGGGAATGCTGAACTTCGAGTCCTGACCGGTGGATGTTCCGTGGCCGATGAGGAGAATGAACACCTGATCGCCTTCGGACGTCGCCTGCGCGATGCGCCGAATCGCGGCGCCGATCTCTGCCGCAGTGGACTTGCCGTGGATGCGATCGGTGTCGCGCGCCGGATCCTCGGCGAGATAGATGATGCGATCAGGCGACAGGCCGTGCCGGCTCCGAGCGGCGTCCGACATCATCAGGGACCACTCGTAGAAGGCATCGCTGTACTGGCGCTCACCACCGAGCCCGCTGACGATCAGCAGATGCGTCTGCTGGGCCCGGACATGAGCGGGGCTCGACCATGCGAGCAGGGTCAGGGCCGCGAGTGCCGGGAGCATGCGCATCATGCGAGCCCTCGCGACTTGCGATACGCCCACTCGGCGGAGACGAGCGCCACCACGAGGAAGAAGATCGCCGGCATGTCCCACAGATCCATCTGCTGAAGCACAGTCGCACCGCTCGTCGTGAAGGTGAGGTCTTCCGGGAGCTTCGAGAGTGTCTCCTCGGTGTAGTACTGTCCCCCGGTTTCACGTGCGATGCGCTCGAGCCCCGCCACCCGCATCTCGGCGTTGAAGTACTCGGTGTTGAGCTCCTGCGACTGCACGAAGACGGTGTCGCTCGCGACGATTCCTTCGCCGGTGAGCGACTGGACCCTGACCTCGTAGAGGCCCGTCGTGTCGGGGGTGAAGCTTGCGCGATACTCGCCGTCGCGATCGACCGTCCACTCCATCGGGATCTCGCGCTGCGCTCCGCCCGGGGCGACGATGCTCGCCGTCACCCTCGCGTTGTTGACCGCGAGGAAGTTCGCGTCGTGCACGTTCGCGCGCAGCGTGACCGGCACGTTCGGCGCGACGCGGTCGCTGGATGCGGCGACCGTGACGGTGCCGGGCACTCCGCTGACGAGCCACCGCAGCAGCTGCCTCACGAACGTCTCGTGCGTCATGTCGTCCACGGCGATGAGAGCGTGCATCTGCCACATCCATGTATCCTGGATGGGAAGCACGATCGCCTTCCCTGCGCCGAAGCGCTGGTACGCGAGTACGTAGTGCTGGCCGCGACCGCCGTTCACGGGATTGCCCGTCAGAAGCGCCGTAGCGCCAGGCTTCAGGCGCGAGATCCGGTTCACCGACGAAACGGCCGGCAGGTCTCTCCACCGCGCGGCGGAGAGAGCGGCCGTTCCGGCGATCTGCGTTGCCGCGTGCGAGCGGCCTGCGGGGGTGATCTCCGGCGTGAGCTCGACGAAGTATGGCTCGGTACTCCGCGCCGCTTCGGGGTCGAGCTCCACGGGAATGACATCGGCGAGCGGAGTGCCCGCGTAACCGCCCTCGGCGAACGCGTTCCTGCCGCCGAGCATCAGCAGGCCGCCGCCGCGCTCGCTCACGAACTCCGCGATCATCCTGAGCTGGTCATGCGTGAAGAAGCTCGCCTCGATGCTTCCCAGCACGAGCGCCCGATAGGCGAACAGCTCCTCGCGGGTCTTGGGAAAGCCGGAGGCGAGGTCCTCGGGATCATCGAGGTTGAACCGATAGTACTTGTTCTCCGCCGTGCGGAGCAGTGTCACCAGCTGCAGGTTCGGGTCATCGTCAACCGCACGACGAAGGAACTTCACCTCGAATCGCGGCTCGCCCTCGAAGTACAGGACCTTTTCCTTCCGGTCACTGACGAGAATGAGCGCTTCCTGCTCGTTGTTCTGGGTGACCATCTCCCCGGGCTGCGGAGCGACCCTGAACTTGAACACACGCGGCCCCTTCTCCGTGGCCGTCACGTGTACCCGGAAAGGCGACGCTTCGCCATCCGGCGGCAGCGAGATGGTGTCGGTGCTGACGATGCGGCCCGCATCCTCGACGACGAGCTGAACCTTCTGGCCCCCGTACCCGCGCTGCGCGATGAGCAGGTCGACCACCACCGACGCCCCGCGAAGGACCGAGTGCGGCGTCTCCACACGCCTGATCTCGATGTCCTTCGTGAATCTCTCCCGACCCACGCCGACCGTGAATACGGGCACGCCGCGCGCGCGCAGCGAGAGGAGCTGGTCGGTGAGGGGCACGGTCGCATTGTCTGCACCGTCGCTCACGAGGACGAGGCCGGACAACGGAACGGACGACAGCTCCTGCCGTGCACGGTCGAGCGCATCACCGATGTGGGTCTGAACCCCGGTGTACGTCAGGGACGCTGGCCCGTCCGTGCGATCGGCGGTCGACGAGAAGCGAAAGAACCGGAGCATGAACCGCTCGGATAGCTGCTCCATGAGCGCGCTCTCCTCGGGCGTGAACTGCTGGGTCACGAACTCGCTCCGCGGGCGTCCGTCGCGATCAGCGATCTGCATGCTCCGCGAGTCGTCGAGCAGGATGCCGACGAAATTTCGCTGCGGCAGTGCGGTCGACAGAAGCAGCATCGGCCGGAAGAGGCACAGCAGCAGCACGGCCAGCGTTGCGACGCGAAGCCCCAGGAGAATCGCGCGATCGCGCGGCGTGCTCTTCGCACGGACACGCTGGTACGTGATTGCGGCCGCGGCCGCTGCCCCCGCGACCAGCAATACCGCGATGATCACGGCAGACGGGGCCCCGAACGCGAGCTCGCCCTTCTCGTACGTGATTGGCCGATACTTGAAGAGGAATTCGAACAGCGACTCGAACAGTTGCATCATGGGCCCCGCCGTTGCAGATGCAGACTACTACGCGCACCGGTGACGCATGGTTGAAACGGGAGCGTCACGAGCCATGTTCCCTATCCACCGGGAATATACCGTGAGGACATCGACGGCGAGACGCGCGCGCCGTGGGAGGCACACCCGCCGAGAATGCTGCCCGCCTCCGGATATACGCGCCGGAACTCCGAAGGGTCCCCGCAAATCATCGGGGCCCCCCGCCGGCCGCGACAACCTGCATCAATACTGACGCTGGCACGTTTCAGCTGGTCGGGAGACAGGAGGATCGCACCGGGGGCCTGACAGTCTGTCACGCCCGGCCGCCGAATGGTTGAGTCCTACGGCTCGTCGCCCACTCGCGCCTCGGCGGCGAGCGAAGCCAGTGGGTCACCATTCAGGCGATACACGGTCCATTCGTCCATCGCGACCGCGCCCAACGACCGGTAGAATCCGATGGCCGGCGAATTCCAGTCGAGCACTGACCACTCCATGCGCAGGCACTCGCGCTCCACCGCGATCGACGCAAGGTGAGCCAGCAGCCTCCGGCCATGACCCCGTCCTCGGGCGTGCGGCCGCACATAGAGATCCTCGAGATACAGCCCGGCCCGACCGAGCCAGGTGGAGTAGTTGTGGAAGAAAACCGCGTACCCGACCGGATCCGTCGCCTCGAACGCGAGCAGCGCCTCCGCATGGCGCCCATTTCCGAAGAGCGTAGCCCGAAGTTGATCCTCCGTCGCAATCGCCTGGTCCGGGGCCTTCTCGTAGTCGGCGAGCTCGCGAATCAACTGCCTGATGAGGCGCACATCGTCGGGTCGCGCGAACCGGATGCTCAGGGCGGCTGACTCTCGCCCGGTCATTACGCGGGGCGGGAGCGCGCCCGCATCGCCACGGCGCGCAGGAGC
>JBGTMW010000231.1:0-1921 GCA_041743365.1 Gemmatimonadaceae bacterium | reverse complement strand
TGGTCGCGTGGGTCGGCGCCGGGGTGGTGATCTCGGCGGTGATGGGATGCTCGCTCGCCGTGGGCGCGGCGCGGGTGTATCAGGATTCCAGGGCCGATGCCTCGGAGCATCGCGAGCGGCGGCTCCGGAAGATGATCGCGGCCGGCGCATTCGACTCCGCGCTGGCGCGTGTGAGCTCGCGCGAGGAATGGGCGCCGCGCGACCGGCTCCTCCGCTCGCTGTACTACGGGATCGTCGCCTATTACGCCGGGGAGTATCAGCGCAGCGGCAAGGCGCTCCGCACGGCGGACGAGCTCGCGGAGGATCGATACACGAAGAGCGTCTCGCGCGGGATGCTGTCGATGGTGAGCAGCGACCTGGTGCTTCCCTACATGCCGGGCCACACCGAGCGCCTGCTCGTGCACTACTACGCAGCACTCGGATACCTCGATCGTGGCGACGTTCCGGGCGCGGCCGTCGAGGCACGCAGGCTCAGCCAGCTTCTCGAACAGTTCGATGATCAGCGCGACCCCGCCGACCGGTCCACGCGCGCTTTTCTCCGCTACTTCGCCGGCGCGGTGTTCGAGGCGGCGGGGCATCGCAACGATGCAGACGTCGCGTACCGAAACGCGCGCGCTCTCGCCCCGGCCGGCGCGCTTCCGGAGGAGTCGAGGGTGCCCAATCTCTCCGGCGAGGTAGTGCTGATTCTCGAGCGCGGCTTCGTGCCGCAGCGCGTCGAGGAGAGCATGTACCTGGAGATCGGTGAAGGCGAGCGCGATGGCTTCGTGAACGCGACGTCGAAGAAGAAGAAGAAGAAGGCGCTCGACAGCTCGGATGTATCGACTCACGAGTCGGCGCTGGCGCGACTCCTCCTCCAGATCGAGAGCTCGCCCGACAGTGGGCTTTATCACGTGGGAGAGCGCAGGTTCCGGCGCGATCACGGCTACTTCGACGACGCGTCGGGAGCCCTTCTCAAGGTCGCGTGGCCCGTATTCCTGCGGCCCGAGCCCGAGACGGCGCCGACGATGGCGTATCTCCGTCCTGTGCGCGAGGCCTCTCTGGCGACGCCGATCCTCCCACGACCCGACACCACCGGGTTCACTCTCGTCGCCGATGTGTCGGACGCGATCCTCGCCGACTACCGGCGGGCGCGCCCGATGCTGCTCGCCCGCACCGTGGCGCGGGCGGCAGTGAAATACGCCGCGACCGAAGTCGCGGAGAAGAAGAAGGGAGAGACCGGAAAGGCGGTGACGAGCATTGCGGCGTCGGTGCTCGAACGCGCTGACACACGTGCGTGGCATCTCCTCCCATCGGATCTCGCGCTCACGCGACTCACCCTGCCCGCCGGCCGGCACCATCTGACCATTCGAGTGGGGACTTCGTCAGACTCCGGACGCGTCGTTGACTTCGGGGAAGTCGAGGTCACGCCCGGCGGAGTGGCATTCGCCGCGAAGCGGCTCTGGCCGGGGATGACGAAAGCCGAGGGCGAAGCCGACAGATCTCGGCAGTAGCCCGCCGAACACGGCGTGCGCGATCGAAGTCGCGCAGCAAATCCCCGCGAAGCAGGTTGTTTCCCGGGAGTGAGCCAGCGACAGTCCTATGAACGCTCGACTGCCGACTGCCGACTGCCGACTGTGGACTGTGGACTGTCCACTGTCCACTCCGTTTCAGCATTCTTCTCCCAGTGTGGTATGGATCATGACCTGTTACCGTGCATGATGGTATTTTTCCGACTTTCGATTCTGTTCGTCGTCGTCCTCGGCTGTGGAAATGCCGAAGGATCGCGTCCCCGCGGCGAGGAGCCCCAGGCGCCCCTCATCGGTGCCCTCGCGGATTCGGCGGTGCTCGAGGCCGAACGCGCGCTCCAGCAGGGACGGCCCTGGCATGCCACGGAGTTGCTCGCTCCAGTGCTGGCCGATCCCGCGAGGCGAACGCCGCACGC
>JBGTMW010000230.1:0-6366 GCA_041743365.1 Gemmatimonadaceae bacterium | reverse complement strand
GCGGTCACGATGATGTCCTTCTTCCGGTCGGTTATTGCCAGATATCCATCGCGCAGCTCGCCGATGTCGCCGGTGTGGAACCACCCCTCGGCGCCGATGGCCTCGGACGTTGCCTGGTCGTTGTTGTAGTAGCCCTTCATGATGTTCGGCCCCCGAGCCAGGATCTCGCCGTCGGGAGCGATCTTCACCTCGACGCCGGCGATCGGTTTGCCGACCGTCCCGATACGGAAATGTTCCGGTGAGTTGACGGCGATCACCGGCGACGTCTCCGTCAGCCCGTACCCCTCCAGGATCATCAGTCCGGCGCTGTAGAAGAAGCGGTTGATCTCGGGAGCGAGCGGTGCACCGCCCGACACGAAGACACGGAGGCGTCCACCCATCCGCTCCCGCAGCTTCGAGAAGACGAGACGCCGCGCGACACGATACTGGAAGCCGAGGACCGCGCCGGGCGACTTCCCGGCGAGCGTCTTCTCGCTCCACCGGTCAGCCACGCGCCTCGCCCAGAAGAAGATCCGCTTCTTCACCGCTCCGGCGCTGAGCGCGTTCTCCAGGACGCGTGCGTAGAACTTCTCGTACAGCCGCGGCACGGAAAGCACGAACGAGGGGCGAACCTCGAGCAGGTTGTTCGGGACCGTCTCGGGAGACTCGGCGTATGCGATCGATGCGCCGACCGCCTGCATCAGATAGTGCCCGGCCATGCGCTCGAAGATGTGCGAGAGCGGCAGAAAGCTGAGCGACACCTCATCCTTCCCGAAGGGAATCACCTGGCGCGAAGCCTCGACGTTCGAGAACAGGTTGTCATGCGTCAGCATCACCCCCTTCGGAAAGCCCGTCGTCCCGGAGGTGTAGATCAGTGTCGCGAGCTCGTGCGGCTGCACGTCGAGCGCGTCGCGACGGTAGCGCGCGATGACCTCCGGAGACTCGGCGGCCTTCCCCTTCTCCTCGAGCTGGGTCAGAGTCATGTCCGCGCCGCTTCGGGCGGCCTCGTCGAAGATGATCACGTGGCGGAGAGCGGGCAGCTCGCCACGCACGGCGACGATCTTTTCCAGCTGCGAGACGTCCGAGACGAAGAGCACGGCGGCGCCTGCGTCACGGAGGATGTAGGCCACCTGGTCTGCCGGCAGGGTCGGGTAGATGGGGACGTCCGCGAGCTGCGCCGTAAGGCAGCCGAAGTCCGCGATCGCCCACTCGGGCCGGTTGTTGGACAGGATTCCTATCCGATCTCCCCGCTGCACACCGAGCGCACGAAGTCCGAGCGCCGTTCGGCGGACGCGCTCCGCCAGCGTCCGGTGCGACATCGGCTGGTAGCGGCCGCCTGACTTCCATTGCAGGGCGTCCGGCTTGTCGTACCGCTCCACCGCATCGAAGAACAGCTGGTTGAGGGTACCCGGGTTCGGGCGCGGACCGCCGCGAGCGATCATCGAGATCTCCGTTGGAGTGGGTGCATCATCACGAGCTGACCGGTAAACGCTGCCCAGCGCCCGCTAGCTCACCGGCCGCAGCTTCACGGGGAGTACCAGCCGCACCGGACTTCCTGCGACGTTCTGCCCGCGAAGCTTCACATCTGCGAGAACCACGACGGAATCCAGCGCCGGGTTCAGCAGCTGGCTCGGCGTCACCCGGATCCGTCGGCTGGCGATGCCATCCTCGCCGGTGAGCGTGATCGACGACCCGCCCGTCGGGTCGAGAGGGAGTTGTCGCGGCGTATCATCGACGAAACGTGCGAAGACCGTGTCGGCGAGGTCCTCGAGCCGAAAGCGAACGAGATACAGTGGCACGGGTGCGTTCGCCGAATCACGATACACGCGTACCCGCAGCGCGCTCGACGTGTTGAGAGCGGGATTGCTGGCCGAGTACCGGAGTGTGTCGATCGTGCCTGATTGCGCGGCGCCGGCCGGCTCCGGAATGATGCGCAGACTGACAGGCGCCGACTGGATCGTCCCGGTGGACGCAACCAGCCGAGCGGTGCCTCGTCCGGTCCCCGCCGCTACGATGTAGCCGGAGGCCTGGTCGATCTGGAGGGACCCGGAGCTGTCTATTGCGACGAAGGTGACTTCGGCATCATCGAGCGGAATGCCGCGCAGGTTGTAGACGATTGCTTCGAGCGGCACGGCATTGCCGTCGATGTCACGGAGTGTGTCTCCGGCAACGATCGACGGCGCGGCGAGAGGCTTGAACTCCAGCGAGAATGGCTCGTCCGGGCCAGTGGTCTCCGCGCAGGCAGACCATGCGACCGCCAGCGCGCACACGAGCAGCGGTGTTCGGGACTGCGAGGGCAGGGACGCCATCATCGGGCCGCCGCGGCGTTCCAGTGAAAGCGTTCCGTGAGGACCGACGCGAGCTGGGTGTATGCCTGCGCCGCCGGGTCCATGGGATCCCGGAGGATTACGGGCTGTCCCGCCGCGAACGCCTCTGCCGCGGCGCTGCTGCGCGGGATGGTCACGTCGAAGACCATGTTCGGCGGGAGGTGTGATCGAACGTAATCCGCCACGCTCGTGCACCCTGCGTTGGCGGCGTCGAACATCGTGAGAAGAAGGCCGTCGAGCGTCAGCTCGCCGTTGTCGTGCACGATGTCCTGAATGCCGCGCAGGATCTGCGGTGTGGTCTGCATCGCAAGCGGCTCGCACTGAAGCGGAACCACGACGTGCTGGCTCGATTCCAGGACGCGCCTGACGATGCCGCCGAGCCCGGGTGGTGTGTCGACGACCACGACGTCGCACCTCTCACGCGCCGTCGTGAGGATCTCGCGCAGCAGGGTCGTCTCCGTGACGAGCTCCTGGTAAAAGGCGTGATCCGCGGCGTCGCTCACCGAGCCCGCGAGGATCGCCCGCAGCCAGGGGAGCGCGGTCGGCAGGATGACGTCGCGAATCGGACGTGCGCCGCTCAGGAAGTCCGACAGCCCGAACGCCTCGTGTCCCCGGCGAAGCCCGATCCCGAACCGAACCGAGCCCTGGGGGTCGGTGTCGATGATGAGCGTCTTGAGGCCACGGCGTGCGAAAGCCGCCGCGAGATTCACCGCGGTCGTCGTCTTTCCGACGCCACCCTTCTGGCTGACGACGGCGAGGACGCTGCCGGGGCTAGACGTCGGCGTCAGGCACCGGCTCCGCGCCGCCGTTCTGAAGCGCATTCAGCGTTTGCCGCGCGTGGCGTACCCAGCGGTCCGCCTCCGCACTTCTTGGCGGCTGTTCGAGAAAGAGCTGGAGCTGCTCCTGTGCACCCTTCATGTCGCCACGCTTGAGCAGGAGGAAGGCCAGCCCGTAATGTGCGCCGGAGAGGTGCGGGTCGAGGTCGAGCGCCCGCCGATAGCAGCGGACCGCCTCATCGAGGCGGCCCGTTTTCGAGAAGGCGATCGCCATGTTCTGCAGCACCTTCGGATCGTCGGGCTGGTCGCGCAGCGCGAGCCGGTACGACGTCAGGGCCGCGTCGTAATCGCCCTGACGCTCCAGCGCGAGCGCCTCACTCAGATAGTCCAGGCGCTGCGGTTTGAGCTCGCTCTCCGACTTGCCACCAACGAGGCGGCTCCACCAGGACATGAGTCGCGAAATCGGGTGAAAAGGAGGGCCACGGCGCGCGCGGCGAGGGGTCCGATGCGCGGTATCGGGGACACGTCCCCCATCCGAGGGCGCAGCCGCAAAGCTACGTGCTCGCGCGGACCGGAGCAACATCGTGACTCCCGGTCGCACACTGCGCGCCGCGGCGCGCAAGCTTCCCACTGGCTCGGCCGGCGGCTACCTTTGGGCTCGCGAATCGCTGCGCCCCTGGAGGATTACAATGCCCCGTCGCTACACCGTCGATCCCACCAAGGGCGTGCTGAACGTGGAGTGGCCGTTGTTCGGCGAGCTCTCTCGCGCCCTCGCGCTCAAGGTCGCGCGAGCCTACGACCCGGAGATCGTCGTCGGCGTCGCGACTGCGGGAGTCGTACCTGGGGCCGTCGTCGCCGCGATCCTCGATCGCGAGTTCCACTCGATCACGGTGAGCCGACGCTTCCGGTCGCACGGCGTCCGGGAGACGCCGGCGGTGCTAGGTGCCGCGCCCGCCGAAGTGCGCGATCGCCGGGTCCTGATCGTGGACGAGACCTGCGACTCGGGCGACACCATGCGCCTGGCGATCGGCGCACTGGTCAATGCCGGAGTGAGCGAAGTCAGGACGGCGGTGAGCTTCCGAACGGGGAGCTACGAGCCGGACTTCCACGCGCTCGCGACCGACAGCACCATCATCCTGCCATGGGACAGGGAAGTGCTCGTTCACGGCGATCTCGTCCCGAACCCGCTATACAAGGACGCCGGTCTCCACGACGCCGGTCTCCCCGACGCCGGCATCTACGCCGACGAGTGAACGACCGTGGGAGCGCCCGCTAGCCGAGCTCCGCCACGGCTTCGTCGTACGCAACGCCGCGCTCGAGCTCGAGGTAGACGTGCTCCATGACCTGGGCGTTGCCGACCAGGAAACGACAGCGGTTCGCGCCCATGGAGCGACACTCGACCTCCAGCACGGCGAGAGGCGCTTCGGCAATCTTGCCGAAGAAGCTCGCGAACATTCCGGTCGTGAGGTGGCAGCCAGGCTGCATCAGGGCGCTTTCGGGGTCTGACTCACCCCAGTCATCGGAGTCGAGTGTGGCCACGGCCTCTCCGAGTGATCCGATGGTGAGGGCACCCCAGCCGGCGGCGCGGAAGTACTCGGTCGCCGCAGCCTCGAAGCCGGGCAGGTCCATCTCCACCGGATCGGGTAGCCCGCGGCCCCGCATCCATTCGGAGAACGACTTGAAGAGAACATCGCCGCCGGCGTAGCCGGCTTCCTGAAGGTACGTGGCGGCGGACGCGCCGGCATCGCGCATCAGCGCCGCGCGCAGTGCTGCGAGCGACGCTCGTGTCAGCGCGACCATCTGGTGATCCGCGAGGTCGATCCGGTCTGGCATGGCGATAACTATTTCTCGGGTCCGAGTCTGCGCAAGAGCTCTGCTTCGTCGATGATCTCGACGCCAAGGGCGCGGGCCTTCTCGAGCTTGCCGCCGGCGTTCTCGCCCGCCACGACAAACGTCGTGCTCTTCGACACGGAGCTCGTCACGCGTCCTCCTGCTCGCTCAACGCGCTCGGTCGCATGCGGCCTGGCGAGTGTCGGAAGCGTGCCGGTGAGGACGACCGTCGCCCCCGTGAGGGCACCTTCGGACGCCGCCGGCTGAGCTTCGCTCATGTTCACGCCGCGCCTCTCCAGTCTCTCCACGAGGTCCCGGCCCGCGGGGTCGGCCAGGAATTCGGTGACCGCCTGGGCGATCGTGCGCCCGATTCCTCGTACCTCGAGGATCTGCTCCTCCGAAGCGTCCATGAGCGCGTGCATGGAGCCGAAATGACGCGCCATCAGCTGCGCCGCGCCTGTTCCGACGTGCCGTATCCCCAGCGCATTCAACAGGCGCGACAGCGGTTGCGACCTGGAGTCCGCTATCGCGCCGACCAGCTGGACGGCGCTCTTCTCCGCGAACCTGTCGAGCAGCATCAGCTGCTCCGGCGTGAGGACATAGATGTCGGCCGCATCGTGAACGAGCCCGCCCTCGATGAGCTGCTCGATGCGCGCGTACGAGAGGCCGCGGATGTCCATTGCACCGCGCGAAGCGAAATGCACGAGGCTTTCCAGGCGGCGGCCGGGGCAGGCGACGTTGGGGCAGTACGCCGCGACGACATCCTCTTCCCGTGCCACCTTCGTTCCACAGGAGGGACAGGCCTTCGGCATCCGCCAGGGCTTCTCGTCGCCGCTGCGCCGTTCGGGGAGCGGGGCTATGATCTGCGGGATCACCTCGCCCGCGCGCTTCACCTGCACCCAGTCGCCGACGCGCAGGTCCTTCGTCGTGATGAGCTCCTCGTTGTGCAGTGTCGCGAGCTTGACCATCGCGCCGCCGATCTCGACCGGCTCCAGCACTGCGTACGGGTTGATCGCCCCGGTCCGCCCGACGTTGACCTCGATCGCCAGCAGCTTTGTCACGGCAATGTCGGGGGCGAACTTGCGCGCGATGGCCCAGCGCGGCTCCCTCCCCCCGACCACTCCCAGCTCTTCCTGCAGCGCCAGCGCGTCCACCTTCACGACGATTCCGTCGATCGCGAAGTTGAGAGTGCCACGAGTCCGGTGCTCTACCTCGTGCGCCAGCTCGAACACCTCGGCGAGTCGCGCACAACGTCGGCGATGTGGCGCGATCGGGATTCCCCACTCCTCCAGCGCGTCGAGCAGATCCCACTGCGTTCGAACGGGCAGGGCAGTGCCCGCCTGCGTCGCCGCGGAGTAGCCGAAGAAGCGCAGCGGGCGCGCCGCAGTTACCGCCGGATCGAGCTGGCGCAGCGCACCCGCGGCCGCGTTGCGTGGATTGGCGAAGATCGCCTC
>JBGTMW010000229.1:0-7462 GCA_041743365.1 Gemmatimonadaceae bacterium | reverse complement strand
GCGGACTGGCACCTGCTCGACGCGAACACGGACGGCGTTCCAGGGATCAGCGCGCGCCGTGCCTACCGCGAGCTCCTGAGCGGGCGGACGCCGCAGCGTACCGTCGTCGTCGCCGTGATCGACATCGGCGTCGATACGGCGCACCCCGACCTGCGCTCGGTGCTGTGGCGCAACCCGCGCGAGGTCGCCGGCAATCGCGTGGACGATGATGGGAACGGATACGTCGACGACATCCATGGCTGGAACTTCATCGGCGGTCCCGATGGACGGAACATCGACGACGAGACGTACGAGGTGACCCGGCTGTACCGGCGATGCACGAGCGGCCCGGGGGGCGGGCCTTCACCCTCCCTGCCCCAGGTGGAGCGCGAGCAGTGCGGCCGCATCAGCGCCGACTTCCAGCGCGAGCGCGCCGAGATGTCGCAGAACGCCAGCATCCTGAGCATGCTCGCCGAGACGATGAAGACCGCGCTTCCGCTGCTGAAGTCGGAGATCGGCGCCGACTCGCTGACAGTGGCGAAGGTTCGCGCGCTGCGCCCGAGGAACGCTGTGGTCCGCGAAGCACAGAGTCTCTACCTGCAGATCTCCGAGGCCGGAATCGATCCCGCCGAGGTCGATAAGCAGAGCGAGGTCGTTCGCAAGCTGCTCGAGTTCGGGCTCAATCCATCGTTCGACCCCCGGCCGATCGTCGGCGATGATCCCGCCAACCTGTCACAGCGCATCTACGGAAATCGCGATGTAACCGGGCCGGACGCGCTGCATGGAACGCACGTCGCGGGAATCATCGGTGCCGTCCGCGGCAACGGGCTGGGCATCGACGGGATCGCCCCGGCGGTCCGGATCATGGGCGTTCGCGCCGTGCCGAACGGCGACGAACGTGACAAGGACGTCGCGAATGCGATCCGCTACGCCGTGGACAATGGTGCGCACATCATCAACCTGAGCTTCGGCAAGGGGTATTCACCCGAGAAGAGCGCCGTGGACGACGCCGTGCGGCACGCCGAAACGCGCGGCGTGCTGATCGTGCATGCGGCGGGCAACGATGGCGAGGACGCCACCGCGAACCCGAGCTTCCCGACGCCGGCCTACACCGCCGGAGGTCGCGCCAGGAACTGGATCGAGGTCGGGGCCTCGTCGTGGCGCAGCGGAGAGCGCCTCGCCGCTCCCTTCTCCAACTACGGCCGCGAGATCGTCGATGTATTCGCGCCCGGCGTCGACATCCTCTCCACCGACGTCGGCGGCGGTACCGTCCGGGAGAGTGGAACGAGCATGGCCGCACCAGTCGTGACCGGCGTGGCGGCCCTACTGATGTCGTACTACCCCGGCCTTTCCGCGACGGACGTGAGGCGGATCATCGTCGAGTCGGTGGAGCCATATCGCGAACTCATGGTCGTGCGCCCCGGTGACGACAGCGAGAAAATCGCGTTCGGCTCGCTGTCGGTGACGGGGGGAATCGTCAACGTGTACAACGCCCTCAGGATGGCAGCGACGGTGCGTCCGACGACCCGGTAATGCGCCGCCTCGCCATCCTCCTGCTCCTTCCGCTGTCGCTGGCGGCGCAGCCACGCGACAGCGCGAGCGCGGTAGCGCCCGTCCTTCTCGTACCCGCACGGGTATGGGACGGAACGGCGGCAATGCCGCACGAGGGGTGGGCGGTGCTCGTGCGAGGCGACCGCATCGAGGCGGTTGGTCCGAGAGGAGCGATCGCCGCGCCGCCGGGTGCATCGGTGATCGATCTGCCCGGCACGACGCTCATTCCCGGCCTCATCGAAGGCCATTCGCATCTACTGCTGCACCCCTACAACGAGACATCCTGGGACGATCAGGTGCTTCGTGAGCCGGAGGCGTTGCGCGTGGCGCGCGCTGTGAACCATGCGCGCGCGACGCTGCTCGCCGGGTTCACGACCGTCCGCGATCTCGGGACGGAGGGCGCCGGCTATGCGGATGCAGGAATCAGGATGGCTATCGACCAGGGGATCGTCCCGGGGCCGCGGATGCTCATCGCCGGGAGGGCGATCGTCGCGACGGGGAGCTACGGCCCGAGGGCCTTCGCGACCGATCATATCGGCGTGATACCTCAGGGGGCGGAAGAAGCCGACGGTCCGGACGGTGTCACCCGCGTGGTTCGCGACCAGATCAAGCATGGGGCAGACTGGATCAAGGTCTACGCGGATTATCGCTGGGGCCCGGCCGGCGAGGCCCGACCGACGTTCACGCTCGACGAGCTCACGCTGATGGTGGAGGTCGCGACCAGCTCAGGGCGCCCGGTGGTCGCGCACGCCAGCACGCCCGAGGGGATGCGCCGCGCGATCCTCGCCGGCGTTCGCACGATCGAGCACGGTGACAACGCGACCCCCGAAGTGTTCCGGCTGATGAAGGAGCACGGGACGATCCTGTGCCCGACTGTCGCCGCGGGCCAGTCGCTGCTCGAGCAGCGGACGTCGTACCGCCCGGGCGACCCGCTCCCGCCGAGCCTGCGCGCCAAGCAGGCCTCGATCCGCGCCGCGCTGGACGCAGGCGTGACGATCTGCAACGGGAGCGATGCGGGTGTCTTCGCGCACGGCGACAACGCGAAGGAGCTGGAGTGGCTCGTGCGCTATGGCGTCCCGCCACTCCAGGCGTTGATGGCCGCGACGTCGGTGAACGCCGCGATGCTGCAGATGCAGGACCGCATCGGCTCGATCCGCCCCGGCCTCCTCGCCGATCTCGTCGTCGTCTCCGGGAATCCGGTGGAGGACATTACGGCGCTGCGACGAGTCCGGCTCGTGATGAAGTCCGGGATCGTCGTTCGGCGCTGAGGTCGGGGCCGCTCGAACGCGAACGCCTGCTTCCGTTCTACCGTGTCGCCCCGCGCTGCGGGTTCAGTGTCCGCTCGAAGAACGCCCACGTGAGATTCCACGAGTCGATCTGCGCCGGTGAGTCGACGCGCTCGAGCGTGCCCGGATCGACGCGCCTGCTGAACGCGTGCCCCGCCGAGCCGCCCCAGGGCGCCGGATCGACGTAGATCTTCGTCTCGGCGAGGTCCGGCTTCAGCGCCATCAGCGTGTAAACCATCTGCTGGTCCTCGATGAACTCCACATCCTCGTCGTTCGTCGCGACGTGCACGAGGATGGGCACCTTGAGCTTGTGCGCATGGAACACCGGGGAGCGCCGGACGTACTCGTCCTTCTGCTCGAAGGGCAGACCCTGGATCCCCGGCTCCGGCGCGAAGTTGCGCGCGTAGCCGGGGTCCTTGTAGCTCAGCCGCATGAGAAGGTTCGTCACCGGCACGATCGCCGCGCCCGACTTGTAGGTGTTGTCGTCGCGGAAGAGCGTATGCGCGGTGATGAACCCGCCGTGGCTCCAGCCCATCATCCCGATGCGCGCCGTGTCCACGTACGACAGCGTCGCGAGAAGGTCCCACGCGGATATGACATCGTCGACCTCCTTGCCGCCGTAGTCGATCGCCATGTGGAGCGCTTCGCCGAAGCCCGTGCTGCCGCGATACTCCGGCGTGATGATGACGTATCCACGCTCCACCGCCTCACGGACGAACGGAAAGTAGGTCTGGCTCCAGTTCCCGTGCACTCCGCCGTGCACCCACACCATCGCTGCGTGCCCCCTGGCGCCGCGCTTCTGGAGCGGAGCGAACAGGTACGCAGGGATCTCCATCCCGTCCACCCGGCTCTTGTACGTGACCTTGCGGAACTCCATCACGCCGCGGCTCCGGGCCTCGTAGATGCTGTCGGTCTGCCGCTTCGCGGCCATCTGCGCAGCGAAGTTCGCGCGCGGGAGGTCCTTCGGATCCTTGCTGACATAGAGCATCCGCGCCCGCGCCGTATCCATCACGACGGCAGTCCCGCCCCGGCCTCCGCCACCGGCACCAGTCTGCTGCGCGGCGAGAGGAGCCGCAATGAGGGCGAGGGAAAGCAGCGCGACGTATTTCATTACATTTTCTCCTGTGGGCGGGATCCATCCGTACCATATGAGGCCGCGCGAGCGACGCGTGCAACCGCTACGCTGCCAGAGTGCGGCCACACGACGGACAGAATCGCGCCGCGGGCTCGCTCACTGCTGCGTTGCATCCACTGCAGCGCCCCGGAAGGTAACGGCCGCAACCCGAGCAGTACAATGCGTCGGGCTCCGGGCGCGGGCCACACGCCTCGCACGTCATGGCCCGGCGCCGGTAGCGCAGGACGGCCTCTTCCGCGAGGTCGGCAGCGTCCGGCGAAATGCCCTTGCTTTCGGCAGCGCGCATCGCGTCGAGTGCGACGCCGGTGTAGCGCGACTTGAGCGCAGCATAGTCTGCGTCCGACAGCTTGCCCGTCTCCCGGTCGAACTCGATCTCGCGAAGCGCACCGGTCACGTCGTCCTCCTCCGCGACCTTCGGCAATGCGCCAGGCAAATCGAGCTCCGGTGCGAGCGGGTCGTGGCGGAACAGTGGAACGAGGACGAATGCGACCGCGACCAGCGCGATGACGGTGCCGATGATGAGCGGTATCATCTGTCGTCGTTGCGAACTGCGGCGTCGAGTCGCGCCATTTCGTCGACCGTCGCCGGAACCCGCGGAATCTCGCTCACGTCGCGGCCAGCGAAGCGTGCTCGGGACGAAGCCTGACGATGTACCCGCTCTGGGCGCAACGCCGGTCAGCCTGCGGCCACATGACGATGAGCCCGCCGATCGCAATCAGCGCGCCGCCCACCCAGGCCCAGACCACAAGGGGATTGAATGCGATGCTGAGGGAGGCGGTGTTGTCGCCCACGACTCCCGCAAGCACCACGTACACATCCTGCTTCGCCGAGCTGTGAATGCCCACCTCGGTGGACGGCTCGAAGGTCGCGTTGCCCCGACTGTCGACGTGCTGCCGCTTCTCGCTCGAGATGATTCCCTGAGGCTTCCCGTCCATCGTCGTGGCGAGCGCGATGCCAGTGACCCGACGGTTGAGCACCGCGAACTCGGAGACGCCCTGGTTCGTGAACGTCCAGTCGCGCCCCCATGGATCGGTCGCCGCGAAGGTTTCGCCTGGTCCGAGGCGAACATCGCCATGAACGCCGCGGAAGGCCATCCCCGCGAACGCTGCGAACATCAGAACGATTCCGGCGTGCATTATGTAGCCGCCATATCTGCGGCGGTTGCTCACCATGCTTTCGAGGTGTGCCCTCGCCTCGAGATCGCGGAGTCGCGTCGTGACGAGGTAGGCCGTGACAGCGATCCCGAGTATCAGGAAGATGAGGAACCAGCTCCCGATGTCGGACGTCGCGAACGCATGCACGCTGCTTATCACGCCGCTTCGCGTGATGAACGTTCCGAGGATAGCGAGCAGGAAGGTGGCTGCCACCAGCGTCACGTTCCACTTCCGGAGCATCCCGCGCTTCTCGTGGATCATCACGGAGTGGAGAAACGCCGTCTGCGTCAGCCACGGGAGCAGCGACGAGTTCTCGACAGGATCCCACGCCCAATAGCCGCCCCACCCGAGCTCGACATACGCCCACCACATTCCGAGGACTATGCCGATCGTGAGGAAGAGCCATGACAGGAGGGCCCACCGCCGGACCGCCGCCAGCCATTCGCTGTCGAGCTGCCGCGTGATGAGCGCCGCGATGACGAAGGCGAAGGGAACGTGCGTCGCGACGAAGCCGAAATAGAGGTTCGGCGGATGGATCGCCATCCCGGGACTCTGGAGCTGCGGATTCATCCCGCGCCCCTCTGCCGGCACCCAGTCCAGCCGCTCGTACGGGCTCGAGGCGAAGCAGAGCGTCGCCAGGAAGAACAGGAGCAGGACGCCGAGCGTTCCGGTGACGTAGGGCATCAGCGCCCGGTTCCGCGCGCGATTGCCGAAGACGGTCATCGCCGTGAAGACGGCGAGAAGCAGAGTCCAGAACAGAAGTGATCCGGACTGGCCGCCCCAGAACGACGCGATGAGATAGACCGTCGGCAGGTTCGCGCTCGTGAACGACGCCACGTACTTGAGGGAGAAGTCGTGGGTCAGGATCGCCGTCCACAATCCGGCGGATGCCAGGATCACGAGCGCGACGGTTGCGTACGCGGCTCTCTCTCCGCTGGCGATCAGGTCCGCGCGTCCGAGCTTCCCGCCCGCGATGGACACGGTCGCGCACCAGGCTGCCATGAGGAGCGCGACCCAGAGCGCAAGCTCGCCAACCAGGATCATGACGTTACGGTCGGAGCAGCCGCGCGGTATCCGGGCGTGTCGCGAATCGAGTTGGCCATCAGGTAGCCCGCGCTGCCGGCCACGAGAAGGAACCCGATCAGAAACCTGCTTCGTGCATTCACGCCGCCGTTGGTCTCCCCGGCGGCTGATCCAGCCGCCTAGTCGCTCGCCTGCTGGGAAGCCACCCGGCGCACGCGAGCCATGATCGAATCGAGCTCGGCCTCGGCCCTGGCGCGGTCCGATCCGGACCACGATTCAGCCTTCCGGTTGAGCTCGCGCACGCGCTCCAGCATCTCATCGATGAGCGCGCGAAGGACGAGGTTGGATCTGCGATCGGCCGCGCTATCCGACGAAGGGGAGAGGTCGTCCATTCCTTGCGGGGTCATCGCGCCGAACCCTACCGGGTCCGACGCTGGAATTATACAGCGATGGCGATGCCGGGATAAGTGATCGCGGCCACCCGGCGGCGTCGCCGGTTGATTCGCCTGGCCTATCGTTCCGTGCGAACAAGCAGGACGGTCGACGCCCCGGCTCCGGCGGCGTCCCAGACGAGATCGCGTGTGCTGAAAAGACCCGTCCGCCTTGCGTCGGAGAGCTCCTTCCCGACGCTGAAGACCACCGTCCCTGCGCTTGCCCCGATCAGGGACGATCGATGATCGAGTCGCGTTGCGCGAAGCGTGCTGTAACCCACGCTCTGAACGAAGGCAGCCATGAAGAAGTGCTTGACCTTGTCCGGCGAGAACCAGCCGTCCGCCGCTGGCTGCCCTTGAAGCGTGAGCACGAGCAGGAAAGTGAGTTTCACGCGACACTCCGGTTGGCGGCGGTGGATTCGGAATCACGCGGCCCGACGATCATTCCCAGCGAGGCAAAGCTCGCCCGCAGCAGCGCGAGTGCCTCGTCGACCAGGCGGGAGTGATCGTGCTGGTGAATCCAGCTGCTCGCGCCCGAGGGGTGAGGCAGCGCGATTGCGACGGCGGGGCCCCCCGCGTGATGGATCTCGAGCGACTTTCCAACGACCTCATCGAGCGCCACCGGTCCGAGGAATCGCTCGATCGCGAGGCGGCCCACCGGGATGATCAGCGGAGGTTGGAGCGCGACGAGCTCGCGGTCGAGCCAGTCCGCACAGAGGTCGCGCTCCCGCCGGGAGGGAACGCGATCACCCCGGCCACCGGGGCTCGGGCCCGGATAGCACCGCGTGATCGCCGCTATGTAGAGCGTCTCGCGCGCATGCGTCTCATCGAGACCCGCGCGCTCCAGCCAGCGGAAGAGCGTTCGGCCCGCACGGCCGGCGAAGGGGCGCTGGTCCAACGTCT
>JBGTMW010000228.1:0-7136 GCA_041743365.1 Gemmatimonadaceae bacterium | reverse complement strand
CGGGGCGGTGATGCACTGCTGGGCCTCGCGATCCTGGCCGCCGGCGCGGAATACGGTCCGAAGGTGAACCGCTCTGCGCTCGTGGCTCAGCGCGCTGCTCTCAACAGCGGTTGGATGACGCTCGGGGAATGGCTGTCCACGCACCCTCCGCTCTCCAAGCGGCTCGCTGCGCTGGAGCCCGGGCTGATGGGGTCAAATCCGCGGACGTATCGCGCGGGGCCGATCCAGGCCGCGGCGATGCTTTTCTTCGCCGTAGTGGTTCCGCTTGGCGCAACGACCGCGCTCATCGCGGCAAACATCCCCGAGCTGCTCGAGGGATTCGCCGCCGCGGCGGAGTCCGAAGCCGAGCCGGTCTCGGCGTACGTTGCGCCGCCGGTGGACTCCGCCATGGCGATCGCGAAAGCCGATCTCGCGGCGTTGGCCGCGTTCCTGGATGAGAGTCGAGCGAGCGGGGCGCTGCTGCCCTGGGACGCGGACGAGCTGTACGACGCGTGGATGGCGCGCAATCCCGGCGCTTCGGAGCCGCGCGATCCCTTCGATGGCAGCTACTACGGGTACCGAACGCGCGACGGTGAATACCAGATCTGGAGCAGCGGACCGGACGGCGAACCGGGGACGGCCGACGACGTCGTGGTGGACTCGCGTCAGCGTCGCAGACCCGGGGGGTGAGCGGGATGAGCGTGGCGCCGCCCCGAGGTGTGGCGAGGGATGCGCACGGACGTGCAGACACCATCGTCTTCCTCCACGGCCTCGGCCGAACCTGGATCTCCATGGAGTGGCTCGCGAGGCAGGCACGCAAGCGCCGATATGCGGTAGTGAACCACGGCTACAGATCCCGCCGGCATTCGATCGCCGAGCACGCCGCGCAGTTGCGGGTCGTCGTGGGCGCGATCACCGGGAACGGGCGCATCCACTTCATTACGCATTCGATGGGAGGCATCGTCGTTCGCGCAATGCTCGCCAACACGAGCGCTCGTCCCGAACGGCTCGGTCGCGTCGTGATGCTGAGTCCACCGAACCAGGGCAGCGAGCTGGTGGATTCCATGGCGGGCAACCCGATCTACCGCGCGGTGCTGGGGGCGGCTGGAAGCGAGCTCGGTACCGGCCCGGACAGCACCCCGAACAGGCTGGGTCCGGTCGACTTCGATGTCGGCGTGATCACCGGCGACCGGAACCTCGAGCCTTTCCCCTCGCGCCTCTTTCCAGGTCCCGCTGATGGGAAGGTCAGCGTTGCGCGCGCCCAGGTGGAGGGAATGCGCGATTTTCACGTCGTGCGGCGCACGCATACTTTCATCATGTATGGCGCCGACGTCGCGGAGGCGGCGTTCCACTTTCTCGAGTGTGGCCGCTTCCCTGACGAGGATACCGCTGCGGCCTTGCCGCCGTGAGCGGCGCGGCGCGTTCGTGGCCGACGGAGCCCGGTAACGCCGCGGTCCGCGTCGTGCTACTCCCCTGTCGCCGCGCGGGGCGCGGGGCGAGACTTCCTGCAGCCGCGCGGCTGTCGTTTCAGGTCCGCTGACACGCGTAGAACCCTTATCCCAGGCATCCCATGAAAGTCGGTACGCTCGTTGGTCTCGTCCTGATCGTGCTTGGCGTCATCGGCGTGATTTACGGCGGCATCACCTATACGAAGAACCGGGACACGGTTGGACTGGGCCCGATCGAAGTGACTGCCACCGAGAAGGAGACCATCCCCATCTCGCCGATCGTGGGCGGAGTGCTGCTGGTGGCGGGGATAGCTCTCGTGGTGGGGACGAGACGGGCGAAGTAGAGGCCGCGGAGCGACGTATTGGCTGATCGGTCGGCGTAGCCGCGGGAAGGGGCCGGCAAGAGCGAAAACCGGCCGCGGATCAACGCGGACTAACGCGGATTGATTCATCGCGGGTGTCGGGTCGGTGCGCGTGTCGATCCGGCGAGATTGACTCATCCCGAACGGAACGACAGGCGCCGGCACGCGGTTCTGGCCGGCGCCTCGTTCATCTCATCGCTTTCTTTCGCTTCATGCCTGCTTTTGATCGAGGTTTTTGTTGAGGTATTTGATTGATGCTCTTGCTTGGTGCTCTTGCTTGGTGGTCTTGCTTGGTGGTTTGCTTGGTGGTTCTGCTTGATGGTTCTGGCAAACGTTCTTGTTCTTGTGCCATTGCTCGCTTGCGCGTGCTCGTTCGTGTGACCTGTTCCTGATTCGTAGTGCTCATTCATATTGCTCGTTCGTGTGGTTTTCTAGTTCGCTTCAAGTTCGGTCTGGTTTATCCGCGTTTATCCGCGGCCGCCTTTCAGCGGCGCGCTCCGGCCCGACACCGTTCCAGGATCTGCCGTGAAACACCAAGCCGTCGCCGCGCGAGATGGCGCCAACATTGCGCCTGATCCGCTCGCGGGGCCGGACCCCCCTGCAGTGATGCGTCGGTGCGGCTACTCCCTGTTCGACTTCGAAAGGCTACACCGACGCTTTCTGCGAGGCTCGGACGCCGAGTGGCCGAGGCGCTTTCTGGGCGTGGATCGGGAACGGCGGTCTCGACCGCGGCTGCGGCGGCCCAGCTGTGAACCAGATCACAATACTCGGGCGGTGGCACACTGCCTGCCCCCTGCCGAGGGTATGAAGACCGCACTCCGTCTCACGCGTGCCATTCTCGCCGCGGCGGCGCTGGGCGCCTGCTCGGGGGGAAGCTTTCTCAACCCGGGTGGCCCCGCCGCCTCGGAGGAACAGGTCGTAGCCATGCTCGGCTTCGACTCCTACGTGAATACCGACTACCTTCGCCGGCAGCGTCTTTCCGGGTCGTGCGAGAATTACCGGACGTTTTACAACCAGGTGGAACGGAGCATCCGATCCAACCTGCCGGACAGCTCGCGCTTCGTGGTGGACATAGTCGCGGCGCAGCGGACCAACCTTCAGATGGTAAAGGCGGGTCGGAGCTGGCCCGACAAGGGTCGTATAGAGGCGGTGTTTCGCGTCGCGAAGGATCGCACTGACAGCGTCGAAGTGACGCTATGGCGCAGCCAGAACGATCGGTCTCCGGCGGAATGGAAGCTTCCGCGGAGCAGCGCGGTGGGAACGAAGCTCGACGCGCTCGGGAAGCGTGCGCTCGCGGTCAGCTGCGCGCGGGGAGCCGAGTGACGCGAGCCTGGCGAGAGGCTGCTGCGGCGGGCTCGCTCTTCGGTTTCTGTCCCGTCCATCGCTGGAGGCACTCCATCACGACCGCCTCTTCCCTTCGCAGCGCAGCCTTCGCGCCGCCGCGGCGCTCGGCGCCCTCCTCGGACGGGGGGGCAGGCACGACCTCACCTCGCATGTAGGCATCCAGCAGTGCCGGGTGGACATAGTATTTCCTGCACACTGCGCGCGTGTTGCCGAGGCGCCTGGCCACCTCGTCTATAGCGCGGATGATGTTGGCCTTCGCCTGGCGCTCCGAGTCGGCGGGGCCGAGCTCGCGGAGGGCGGCGGCGGCGAGCATCGTCCCCGCCCATGTCCGGAAGTCCTTGGCGGTGATGTCGCGCCCGCCGGAGATCTGGCGCAGGTAGTCGTTGATGTCGACCGCGTCGACACTCTGGCGGCGGCCGTCATCGTCGAGATACTGGAACAGCTCCTGGCCCGCGAGTTCCTGGCAGCGCTGGACTATTCGTGCGATGCGTCGATCCGTCAGCGCGACGGTGTGGGAGATTCCGCTCTTGCCCTTGAAGGTGAAGCGGAGCTTCGCGCCCTTCACCGCCACGTGCCGCCGCTTCATGGTGGTCAGGCCGTATGAACCGTTCTCCTTCGCGTACTCGTCGGTACCGACGCGGATCAGCGTCTTTTCGAGCAGTGACACGAGCGTCGCCAGCACCTTCGCGCGGGAGTGACCCGGCAGCGCGATGTCATGCTCCACGCGCTCGCGAATCGTCTGGAGGATCTCGCTGAATGCGAGCATGCGCCCGAACTTCGTCTCGTCGCGGGCGTGTCGGTATACGGGGTGGTAGCGATACTGCTTCCTCCCGCGGGCATCGCGTGCAGTCACCTGGAGGTGCCCGTGCTCGGATTCGCAGATCCACACGTCGGTCCACGCCGGGGGGATCACGAGCGACGCGAAGCGCCTGAGCTCCGCCGCGTCGTCAATGGCGCCGCCATCGGGCCTGATGAAAACGAACGCGCTCCCACGACGCTCGCGGCGAATGCCGGGCATCGTGTCGGTGACGTATCGAAGCCCGGCTGCGGCCGCGGATTCGATGTGTTCGTCGAGGGGAACCTGAGCCAAGCCTGATCTCCAGTCGGGCGGTGCTAACCGTGAGCGATGCGCCACCGGCGGCATTCGCGTCCGGGTGGACTCGCGACGGCCGCCGGGTGGGGCTTGCCTCAGAGACGAACGAGCCAGCCCCGAGGAACAGGGCTGCGCGCGATCGGTCAAACCGTCCGCAGGATTGCCGGGCTGATTGCCGCGCGCCGCCCGCGGGTGCATTGTTGTGGGCCCCAACGGACTGCCGGCGTGAACCACCCGCCAGGGCAGCCCTCCGCCCCCGTCTGGAGACTCCGGCGCATGCCTCGTACTCGCTTCCCTGCCTCGCGAATCCCGCTGCTCGGTCTCGCGTTGGCGCTGCAGGCCGCTCCCGTAGCCGCTCAACCCTCCGACTCGGCGATCTTCTCAGCCTTCCGCTGGCGCAACATCGGCCCGGCCAACCAGGGCGGCCGGATCGTCGACATCGAGGCCGTGGAGAACGACTTCCGACACGTGCTCCTCGCCTCCGCTTCGGGAGGCGTGTTCAAGTCCACGAACGCGGGGACGACGTGGCAGCCGATCTTCGACCGGTACGAGTCCGCGTCGATCGGCGACATTGCGATCTTCCAGCCGAATCCGCAGATCATCTGGGTCGGCACGGGGGAGGCGAACAACCGCAACAGCGTCGCGTGGGGTGATGGCATCTACAAGTCCACTGACGGTGGGCAGAGCTTCACCAACATGGGACTGAAGACGACGCACCAGATAGCGCGCGTCATCACGCATCCCACCGACTCGAACATCGTGTACGTCGCCGCGATAGGCCACCTGTGGGGATACAGCGGGGACCGCGGTCTCTTCAAGACGACCAATGGCGGCCGTTCGTGGACCAGGCTGGCCGGCGGACTTCCGGCTGACGGCCGTGCGGGCGCCACAGAGCTCGTGATGGACCCCACCAACCCGCAGGTGCTGTACACCGCGTTCTATCACCGCATCCGCCGCCCGTGGAACTTTCACAGCGGCGGACCAAACGGCGGAATCTTCAAGTCCACCAACGGTGGAGAGACGTGGACGAAACTCACGACCGGTCTGCCACCCGGCGAGACGGGACGCATCGGCCTCTCGGTCTACCGGCGCAACCCGCAGATCCTGATGGCGTTCGTCGAGGCGGCACAGACGGGAGACCTCGCGCGCCCCGGCTCCGGGATTTACCGCTCGGAGAACGGCGGACAGTCGTGGACCTACGTGAACACCTTCAACAATCGTCCATTCTACTACAGCCAGATCCGCATCGATCCGCACAACGACCAGCGCGTGTACACCCTGACGACGAACTTCATGGTGTCCACGGACGGCGGGAAGACGCTCGAGCGCGCCGATCCGGAGGATGAGATCAGCAACGACTTCCACGCAATGTGGCTCGATCCAACGACGCCGGATCGCTTCTACGTCGGTTCCGACAAGGGGCCGTCGATCAGTCACGATGGCCGCCGCTTCACCTTCTTCGACAACATCGCCATCGCGCAGTACTACCGTATCGGCGTCGACATGCGCGATCCGTACTATGTCTACGGCGGGCTGCAGGACAACGGCACCTTCGGAGGGCCCAGCTTCTCGCGCGATGCCCGCGGCATCCTGAACGACGTGAACTGGAAGCTTCACTGGGGCGATGGGATGTACATCCAGGTCGATCCCACCGACTGGAGAAAGGTGTACACGGAGGCCGAAGGCGGGAGCTTCCGCCGCTACGATGCGCTGCTGCGCACATCGGAGGCCTCGCGCCCTAACCCGGAAAACATCCTGAACTACACCGACGTCCTCGGGGAGAACGCGACGGGGATGAATGCCTTCCGCTTCAACTGGACCTCGCCGCTCGTGATGTCGCCTCACGATCCGAAGACGCTCTTCCTCGCCGGGAACCACCTCTTCAGGACGACGGATCGCGGCCATACCTGGCGGATAATCTCCCCCGACCTGTCCACGAACGACCCGGTGAAGACGGAGAGCGAGAGCGGCGGGCTCACGCGCGATGTGACCGGCGCAGAGACTCACGGAGCGATCAGCTCCATATCGCAGTCTCCGCTCGCGGCTGGAGTCATCTGGGCCGGCACCGACGATGGCAACGTTCAGCTCACGCGCGATGGCGGCGCGCGCTGGACCAATGTGCGGGCGAACATCCGCGGCGTGCCGGCCGGCATCTGGGCGAGCCGCGTCGAGGCGTCCCATCACGATCCTGCGGTTGCGTACGTCTCCTTCGACGGCCACCGAAGCGACGTGTTCACGCCATGGATATTCAGGACCGGGGACTACGGCCGCACATGGACGAGAATCACTGCCGGCATCCCTGATGGCCACACGATCCACGTCATCCGCGAGGATCTCCGCAACCCCAACCTCCTCTTCGCCGGGACCGAGTTCGCCGTGTTTGCCTCGCTCGATGCCGGAAGGAGGTGGTCGCGGTTCATGACGAACATGCCCACCGTCTCGACGAACGATCTCGTGATCCATCCGCGCGACATGGATCTGGTCGCCGGAACTCACGGACGCAGCATCTGGATTGCCGATGACATCACGCCACTCCAGCAGCTCACGCCCGGGGTTCTCGCTGCTCCGGCGCACCTGTTCGACCAGCGCCCTGCGACGATCTGGGAGAACATCGGCCGGGGCGGGCAGCGCGGGCACTTCTGGTTCGGCGGTGAGAACCCGCCCTCGGTGCTCCCGAGCGGCAACCTTCCACGGGGCGGGATAGTGAACACCGCGCTCATCTCGTACTACCTGCGACAACCCCCGAGCGCCGAACCCACCCTCCTGATCGAGGACATGAGCGGACAGAACCGGGTCTCGGTCCAGCTTCCGGGGCGTCCCGGGATACATCGCTACCGCTGGGACCTGCGTTTCCCCGGGCCCGCGGTGACGGAAGGTGCGGAACCGGCCGCGGGGCGCGGCGCAGCCGGC
>JBGTMW010000227.1:0-2763 GCA_041743365.1 Gemmatimonadaceae bacterium | reverse complement strand
CCGCCAGCGAGGGATCACTCACCTGCGACCCGCAGCTGAGGCAGTATCGCGAATGCGAAGGAACGGACGTCTGGCAGTTGGGGCAGTTGACGGCGGTCATGGCGTCACGGCGTGGTAGCCGTCATCAGGCGGTTGGTCGTGAACACGAGAGCTGGGGATCGAGCTCGAGGCGCTGGAGATGTTCGAATTGTACCTGGCGGAACGCCGCAAACGCTCGGCATCGAGTGGTTGATGGAGTCCGTCCATTCACGTTAAACCCCGCTCCAGGCTACTTGGTGACATCGATCACGCCGTTTCTCCTCTCGCGTGAACTCGATGGCCTGGCTGTCCCGTACCTATATTGCCGTCTCGCCTTTCGTAAAGGAACAGCGGCGCTGCGGCGCGCGTGTACCTTCCCCCGTGACTTTGCGCGCGTCGTCGGCAACCCTGAATCGGTGGACCGGGAGGCAGGGCGATGACACCGGGCGCACACCTCGAAGCCTGAGCACCGCCCCACGGTCAGGGTCGCTGCTCGCTTCCCGGCCGAATCTTCTCGAACATTGCCAATGACGAAGCGGAATGAACCCCGTCCATTTGACGCTGGAGCGCGACCGGCCGTCCGGCAATGTAACGGCGAGCGTCGCTGATGGCCCGCGACCGCCCCAGCCGCATCGCAGCACTGAAGCTCCGCAAGATGGACCTGAAGGCGTACCTCACCGATCCGGCCGCGAAGCAGGACTTCGTCACGCCGATGTTCGACCTGGTGGCGCCCCGCTACGATCGGTTCACGAAGGTGTTCTCCCTCGGCATGGATCGGGGATGGAAGCGCCAGCTGCTCGAGGAGGTGAAGCGCGTCGCTCCGCCGAAAGCCAGCGTCCTCGATCTCGCGTGCGGCACGGGAGATCTCGCGCTGGAGATGTCGCGGATGCTTCCAGCCGCCGATGTCACCGGACTCGACATCTCGGAGGCGATGATCGAGATGGCGGAGGGACGGCGCGAGTCCGAGCGTGCGACGCGCGTGCGCTTCTCGGTGGGCGACATGTCTAAGCTCGATGTGGCCGATGAGTCGGTGAACGTCGTGACCGTGGGCTACGGATTCCGGAACGTCCCCGATCATCGCCAGGCCCTGCGCGAAGTCGCCCGGGTCCTGGCGCCCGGCGGCCACCTCATCACGCTGGATTTCTACCGCCCCGAGAACCTCATCTGGCGGAAGTCGCTGGTCACCTACCTCACCGCGGCGGGCGGAGCCGTCGGCTGGCTGTGGCACCGCGCGCCCGTCGCATATTCCTATCTCGGCCCGTCCGTGGATCACTTCGTGTCGTGGCAGGGGTTCTCCCGGGCACTAGAGGAAACCGGGTTCGTCGTCGAGCGGGTGAGGCGCAAGGTGCTCGGCGCGATCGCGATACACATCGCCCGGATGAGATAACATTCACCCATGCCTCAGACCCTTCCGATCGAGATATCCGATCCGGTCAACGCGCGCATCCTCGCGGTGTCCGAGGATCGCATCGCGGGCTTTCTTGCCGATCCCTTCGCGGAGATAGCCCGGCTTTCCGGCGTGGAGCTGCCGGTGGTGCTGGAGAGAATTCGCGCGATGCTCGCCGCCGGCACCATCCGGCGGGTGCGGCAAACGCTGATGGCGACCAACCTCGCGCCCGGCGCACTCGTCGCATGGCAGGTTTCGGCGGAACGGCTCGACGCGGCCTTCGAGTACATGGTTCACGGAGACCCCTTCTCGGGACATGTCGTGATCCGATCCACCGACGCCGAGACTCCCGGGTCGGTCTATCGCCTCTGGACCACGCTCAAGGTGCCGCAGAGCTTCTCGATGGAGAAGCACTGCGATTACCTCTCGCGAAAGACAGACGCACAGTCGTACCGCATCATGCCCGCGAAGCGGCTCTTCACCCTCGGCGTTGGTCATGTGCGCCGCAGGGGAATTGAACCGGGCAGCCGGACCGACGAGCTCGGCGCCGTGCTCGACACCAACATCGTCGAGCTCAGCGATGCGGAATGGCTGGTGCTCGAGCCCCTGAAGCGCGAGCTGGCCGTCGAGGAGATCGTCGAGGATCCATGGCGCCGTCGCGCGGCGGAGGCGGGCGTCACGCTCGAGGAGTTCATGCGGGTTGCGCGGTCGCTGGCAGATCGCGGGGTGATCGGACGGTTTTCGACGTTCCTCGAGCACGTGAAGCCATCGGCGAGCGGCACTCGGGTGACACGCTACAACGCGCTTTTCCACTGGCGTGTGCCTCCGGGGCGCGAGATCGACGCTGGCCGCGAGGTCGGCCGTCACCACATCATGACCCATGCGTACTGGCGCGAGGGTGGGCCGGAGTTCGCGAACGTAAATGTGATGGGCGTGGCGCACGGCACGGAGAAGGATGCAGTGCTCGCCCACAAGGCCGCGATCGATATTCACCTCGAAGAGGCCGGGATCCCCGTGGGCTACACGAACGTGTTCTGGGGCGGACGGAGCGAGATCAAGCCGTCGGAGATAGCGCCCAGGGCGTACGCTGACTGGTGCCGGTCGGAGGGGATCGATCCGCGGGAGATGAGGCGGGGTTCGTAGCGCGCTGGAACCAGCGAACACTGCAGCGGGTAGCTCCTGGACTGCTCGGCAACATCAGCTCGATTCTGACAGCTCCAGCAGCTCGCTAAAAGCTTAGAGCCTTCGGCCGCGGGCCGCGGAGCCGCTCGCGGCTCGGGGGCTGGGCTGCAAAGGCGAGCCGATAGCCCAGCTAGCTGGCAAGCCAGAAGCCGCGAGCTGATCCGGGGCAGGAAGAA
>JBGTMW010000226.1:0-2829 GCA_041743365.1 Gemmatimonadaceae bacterium | reverse complement strand
GGCGCGCCCTCCGGCGCGCGCGCCGACGGCCGGCGTGGCCGGACTCACCGGGCGGGAGGTGGACATCGCACGTCTGGTTTCGGAGCGCAAGTCCAACAAGGAGATCGGTCGAGCCCTGGGGATCTCCGCGCGGACGGTGAGTACGCACCTGTCGAACATCTTCGGTAAGCTCAAGGTGGGCTCGAGGGGGGAGCTGGCCGACCGGTTCCGGGACGTCGGGCCCTAGCCCCGGTCTTGCACTTTTGCGCCCGGATGACGGAAGAGACCGACGAGGGCGCGATCGAGCTGTCGCGGCAACCTGACAGGCGAGTTGCCGGCTGCGAGCATCGAACCGATCACACGCTCGACGACAGACTCCGACGTCGCGCGCGCGATGGTGACGTGCTCACTCGAGGGGCAGGTCCAGGCGCTCCTCGTCCCGCGGCTCGAGATGCTGGCTGCGCATGATCATCCGTGCGCAGGCATTCCAGCGGAGCAGGGCACTGTCATCATCCCTGGGATGCATCGACTGGGCGTGCTCGTAATGACCCATGGCTTCGCGCAGCCAGCCGTAGGCAACTGATGCGGAGCCGGGCGACCCCTGGCTGATCAGCGCCTTCGCACGCCGCTCGGAGATGATCCCGGCGTAGTAGGCTCGCTCGTACTCGCTGGTGAGCGATGGCAGGATCTCGCGCGCCTGGTTCAATCCCGATGCCGAGCCCCTGTCGAACTGGTCGGTGAGCGCGAGCAGCAGCATGACGAGAGCCTGCTGGTTACCCGGCTCGATGCGGAGCACGTCGAGGCAGATGCTCTCCGCTTCCGCGGGCTCGTTGAGCAGGCGGTAGCGCTCCACCTTCTGGAGGGCCTTCGAGATGCTGCCGGGCGCCAGCTTGCGAAGGTCGAAGGTCGTCTCACCTGAAGCCATGGTCACTTTCCTCGCACAAGGCGAACGAGCCGCGCGAGCGGATCGTGGAATCGATCGACGACGCGCTCCTTCAGGGGAATGATCGCGTTGTCGGTGATGGTGATGTTCTCCGGACATACCTTCGTGCAGCACTTCGTGATGTTGCAGTAGCCGATTCCGTGGGCTTCCTTGAGCTCGGGCACGCGGTCGAGCGTGTCGAGCGGGTGCATCTCCAGCGCCGCTGCGTAAACGAGATAGCGGGGTCCGATGAACCTGTCATGCGCGTGGTGATCGCGAAGGACGTGGCAGACATCCTGGCACAGGAAGCACTCGATGCACTTTCGGAACTCCTGGACGCGATCGACATCGCTCTGCTTCATGCGCCAGGTGCCGTCGGGAGCATCGGGGCGGCGCGGCGTGAAGGGGCGGATCTTCTTCTTGACCCGGAAGTTCCAGGATACATCCGTGACCAGGTCGCGCACGGCCGGAAACGCGCGCATAGGCTCGACCGTGATCGGCTTCGAGACATCGAGCTCGCTGAGACGCGCCATGCACATCAGCTTCGGCGTGCCGTTGATCTCCGCCGAGCAGGAGCCGCATTTGCCCGCCTTGCAGTTCCACCTTACGGCGAGGTCGTTCGCCTGTTCGGCCTGGATCTGGTGCACTGCATCGAGCACCACCATGCCTTCCGAGATCGGCGTGGTGTAGTCCACCAGCCCACCTCCGCTCTCGTCGCCCCTCCAGATGCTGAACGTCGCGGTGCCCTGGGATTTCGCGACGGTGGTCGTTCCGCGGGCGGGCAGGGAGCCTGTCGTCACTTGTTGGCCTCGATGATCTGGGCCAGCTCCGGCCGCAGCGGCGGCAGGGGCTGACGGGAAATCTGCATCTCGCCCTCAGGACCGCGCCGGAGGAGGATATTGAACGTCCCGAAGGACGGATTCCTGTCAGGGAAGTCATCGCGGAAGTGTCCCCCGCGACTCTCGCGGCGCTCCAGCGCCGAACGGGTGATGGCTTCGGAGACGGTGAGGAGGCTGGGCAGGTCGAGCGCCGTATGCCACCCCGGATTGTACTCGCGGTTTCCGGAGATGGCGGTGCGCCTCGCGCGCTGCCAGAGCAACTCGAGCCCCTCGAGCGCCCGAAGCATTTCGCTCTCCGTCCTTACGATACCCACGAGCGACTGCATCATGTCCTGAAGGTCATGCTGGATCTGGTACGGGCCCTCGCTGTCGCCATTGGCGCTGCGCTCGAAGGGCTCGATTGCCTGTCGGGCGACCGCGTCGACGTCGGTCTCCGAAATGCGGGTGGAGGGATTGTCACGCGCAAACTTCGCGGCGTACGCGCCCGCGCGCTGCCCGAATACCAGCAGGTCGGAGAGTGAATTACCGCCGAGGCGGTTGGCGCCGTGCAGGCCCGCGGCGCACTCGCCTGCGGCGAACAGGCCCGGAACGGTCGACATCTGGGAGTCGCCGTCCACGCGTATGCCGCCCATCACGTAGTGCGTCGTCGGCCCGACCTCCATCGGCGTGGTCGTGATGTCGATGTCGGCAAGCTGCTTGAACTGGTGGTACATGCTCGGGAGCTTCTTCCGGATATGATCGGCCGCGCCGGGCAGCTTCTCCCTGATCCAGGCGATGTCGAGGAACACCCCGCCGTGTGGACTGCCGCGGCCCTCGCGCACCTCGCGCACGATGCAGCGCGCGACGTGATCGCGGGTCAGCAGCTCAGGTGGGCGTCTGGCGCTCTTGTCACCCTGCGTGTAGCGCCAGCCCTCCTCCGGATCGCTCGCCGTCTGCTCGCGATAGTTCTCGGGAATGTCGTCGAACATGAAGCGCTTTCCCTGGTTGTTGACCAGGATGCCCCCTTCGCCGCGAACTCCTTCGGTGACCAGAATGCCGCGGACGCTGGGCGGCCAGACCATGCCGGTCGGATGGAACTGCACAAACTCC
>JBGTMW010000225.1:0-3179 GCA_041743365.1 Gemmatimonadaceae bacterium | reverse complement strand
GGCCGGGGCGGCCGCACCACCGCCGCCGCCGCCAACCGGCGCCGCGGAGATCGTGACGTTGAACTTCGTCTTGAATGCTTCGATCAGCTCGGCGAGCTCGAAAACCGACATGTTGCCGATTGCGTCGAGAATCTCTTCCTTGCTCATGGTCGCGCTAGCCATTGGTCAGTTCTCCTAGTAATACCCAGGTCGTCCTGGGGCGTGATCAGGCCGGCCGTCGCCCCTCAGCCGTGAGGGCGATCGACCCATGACGCCTGGGATTTATTGCGCACCCTCGCGCTGTGTCTTCAGCGCCTCGAGGGCGCCGACCATCATGTACATCATTCCGTTGAGCGCGCCCACGAAGGCCGCCATCGGGGACATCAGGCCCGCGCCGAGGTCGGCGAGCATCTGCTCGCGCGACGGCATCGCCGCCAGCTTCTTGATCTGGGCCTCATCGATCGAGGCCCCCTCGAACACCCCGCCCTTTACGGCCGGCCGTGCATCGTTCGCCTTTGCGAAGTCCGTGAGAAGCTTCGCCGCGACGACCGGATCCTTCGTAACGACTACACCCGTCGGTCCACGCAGCCGCTCGCCAATGAGGCCGCTCTCGTTCACGGCGCGCATGGCAAGGGTGTTCTTGATCACCACGTACTCGACGCCAGCCTTCCGAAGCTGCCGTCGGAGCTCGGTCATCCGCTTCACGTTGAGCCCCGTGAAGTCCGTATAGTACAGCGCCTTGGCGCCCTTGATCTTGTCGCTGAGCTCGGTGACGAGCTGTTCCTTCTCTGGTCGCTTCATGGCTCGTTACCGGTAGGGAGTGATGTCGAGAGTGACCCCGGGCCCCATCGTGCTCGAGACCGCGACGTTGCGTACATACACACCCTTCGAGGCAGCAGGCTTGGCGCGGACGATCTGATCCATGAAGGCCGTCAGATTCTGCTCGAGCGCATCGAGGGCGAAGGAGACCTTGCCGATCGGCGCATGCACGTTGCCTGCCTTGTCGACGCGGAACTCGATCTTTCCGGCCTTGACCTCGCGCACCGCGCGCGCGACATCGAAGGTCACCGTTCCCGCCTTCGGGTTGGGCATCAGGCCACGCGGCCCCAGCACCCGCCCGAGCTGTCCCACCTGGCCCATCTGGTCCGGCGTCGCGATCATGACGTCGAAGTCGAGCCAACTGTCCTTGATCTTCGGGATGAACTCGAGGCCGACGAAGTCGGCGCCGGCCGCCTCCGCCTCGCGCGCCTTCTCGCCGGCGGCGATGACGAGCACGCGTACCGACTTTCCGGTTCCCGCCGGCAGCACCACCGTGCCGCGCACGACCTGGTCGGCGTGACGCGGGTCGACTCCGAGGCGCACCGCGACCTCGACCGTCTCATCGAACTTCGCGAACGCCGCCTGCTTCACCAGCTCCAGCGCCTGGCGGGGCTGATAGCGCACGGCGATCTCGCGCCGCTCGGCCGCCTTGTTGTACTTCTTGCCATGGCCACGCATCAGTCAGCCACCTCCACACCCATCGACCGCGCCGCACCAGCCACCATCTTCATCGCGGACTCCAGGCTCTCCGTGTTGAGATCGGGAAGCTTGAGCTCCGCGATCTTGCGGACCTGCGCCTTGGTGATCTTGCCGACCTTTGTGCGGTTCGGCACACCCGAGCCCTTCTCGATGCCGAGCTCCTTCTTGATGAGGACGGCGGCCGGGGGCGTCTTGGTGATGAACGTGAACGACTTGTCGGCGAAGATCGTGATCTCGACCGGCAGGATGATTCCGTTCTGATCCTGGGTTCTGGCGTTGAACTCCTTGCAGAACGCCATGATGTTGATCCCCTGCGGTCCGAGCGCGGTTCCCACCGGAGGGGCGGGGTTGGCTCGGCCAGCCGGGATCTGTAGCTTCACGAATCCGGTAACCTTCTTGGCCATGCTGAAAAACCTCGGTTTGCGTAACCGACGCCGCACTTCGGCGCCGTTCTGCTCCCACGTTCTGGTTTAGCGTCGGCGTGGTCGACCGACGTCCCGCTAGTACCCCTTGAGCTGAAGGTAGTCCAGCTCTACGCTCGTCGGCCTGCCGAAGAGGCTCACTGAAACCCGGACCTTCCCCTTGTCCGTGATCACTTCCTCGACCGTCCCGTTGAAATCGGTGAACGGTCCTTCAGTGATCGCGACCGCCTGGCCGACGAGGAACGGAATCTCCTCCTTCGGCTCCTCCGGCTCCGAGTCGTCCGCGATTCCGAGGAGGCGGTTCACCTCATCGGGACGCAGCGCCTGCGGCAGGCGATCATGCCCGACGAACTTGATGACACCCTGAATGCTGTTGATGGTATGGAGGGTATCCTGGTTCATCAGCATTTCCACCAGCACGTAGCCCGGATAGATCTTGCGCTCGACCGTCACCTTCTTGCCGTTCTTGATCTCCACCGCTTCCTGCGTCGGTACGAGCGCCTGGCGAATGCCTCGATCCTCTGCGGGATGCGGGTCCTGCTCGATCTTCCGCTGGATCAGCGACCGCACCTTGTTCTCGTGGCCGGCGGTCGTCTGGATGGCGTACCAGCGATGCTCCATTCTCAGCCGCCCCCGAGGAGCGACGGAATGCCGCGCACCAGGATGAGCTGAAGGATCATGTCGAGGATGTAGATGAGCCCGCCGATGAAGAGCGCGAGGATGATCACCGCTATCGACAGCTGCCGCACCTGTCCCACGTCGGGCCACGTGACCCTGTGCATTTCGGCGCGCACATCCTGATAGAACGTCGCGAGACGCCGCGGCAACGATGGGCGCTCGACGACCTCGACCGCCATTACTTCGTTTCCTTGTGGACGATGTGCTTGTTGCAGCGCGGGCAGTACTTCTTCCACTCGACGCGCTCGGGGTGCAAGCGCTTGTTCTTGGTGGTGAAGTAGTTGCGGTTCTTGCAGTCGCTGCAGGCCAGAATGATCTTGTCGCGGGGCATCTATAGAGCCTTACAGAGTAGGTTGGCGTGGAAGGTGATTCGATCGGCGGGTGGTGCGGCGAAACGGAGTGAACGGTCGTCAGTAGTCAGTGATCAGTCGTCAGGTCCTGCTGATGACTGTCGACTGAAAACCGTCGACTGTCTCCTCCGTTTCCCGCTCCCTACTTCAGGATCTTCGTGACCACGCCGGCGCCCACCGTGCGGCCACCCTCGCGGATCGCGAAACGGAGACCCTCGTCCATCGCGATCGG
>JBGTMW010000224.1:0-2900 GCA_041743365.1 Gemmatimonadaceae bacterium | reverse complement strand
AGCCGTCGGCCCGCTCGCCGCGGGCGCCGGCGTCGGAGATCGTGAGAACAGCGATGCGCACCGTCGCCCCCCCGGCCCGTGGGCGCTACTTGTGGGAGCCGTCCTTGTAGAAGGGCAGCTTCGCGACCGTCGCCGGTACGTCCTTCCCCCTGATGACTATCGAGAAGCAGTTCCCCTCATGGGCCGCGGCGGCAGGGAGATAGCAGGTGCCGATCGGGATGTTCAGCGACGGGCTCATCGTCCCGCTCCTGACGATCCCGAATTCCCTGCCATCGACCTTCACCGGATATCCGTGGCGGGGGAAGGAACGCTCCGTAGTGGTGAAACCGATGAGCTTGCGCTCGACGCCACGTTCCTTCTGGGCGGCAAGCGCGTCCCGCCCGACGAAGTCTCCCTTCTTCAGCTTCACCAGCCACGCGAGATTCGCTTCGAGGGGCGTGGTGGTGTCGTCGATGTCGTTGCCGTAGAGCGCCATCCCCATCTCCAGGCGCAGGGAGTCGCGCGAGCCGAGCCCGGCCGGGGTCACGTTGCCCTCCTTCATCAGGGACTTCCAGATCGACTCGGCGTACTGCCCGTCGAAGTAGAGCTCGAAGCCATCCTCGCCGGTATATCCGGTGCGGGAGATGATCGTGGGCTGTTCGCCGACCGTGCCCTCGACGAAGTGGTAGTAGCCGATGTTGGCCAGGTTCGAATCGGTGAGGGGCTGGAGGATCCGCTCGGCCTCGGGCCCCTGAAGGGCGAGAAGGGCGATCTTCTCGCTGACGTCCTCGATCGTGGCGTCGAAGCGGTCGAGGTGACGGGAGATGTGGGCGAGATCCCTGGCGACGTTGGAGGCGTTCACGACCATCATGAGATGATCGGGAAGCCGGTAGACCAGGCAGTCGTCCACGATGGTGCCGCGGTCGTTGAGGATCGTCGAGTAGTGGGCCTGGCCAACGGCGAGCTTGGCTACATCATTCGTCGTCACGAAGTTCACGAAATCGACGGCGCCCGATCCGCGGACGATGAACTCCCCCATGTGGCTCACATCGAAGAGGCCGCAGCGCTCCCTCACCGCCCGGTGCTCGGCGGTGATCCCCGTGGGGTACTGCACCGGCATCTCGTAGCCGGCGAAGGGGACCATCTTCGCGCCGAGGGCGACGTGGACGTCGTGAAGCGGCGTCCGCTTCAGGGTATTTGCTGCGGTGGCGGCGTGCGCCATTATGACGGCTCCGTTCTGTCGGAAGGATGCGAGAGACCGGAATATGACCGGGGCGGCGTGGAGGGTCCAGAGCGGGCAGGCCTTCGAGCCCCGTGGCCGAAGGCGGATCGGCTCGTCTGGAAGGTGAAGCTGCGCGCCAGCAATCGTGGAGTTCGGCATGCCATCTGCGCCCCGAGTCCCGAGGTCGCACTTTTCGACGACACACCAGCGGGTCATGGACCATGACGCTACCACTGCGATCCCCGAATGCCACCGGTGCCGCCTCCCCGGACTCCCCGGACTCCCCGGACTCCCCGCGCGACCAGGGGATTCCGCGGAGCTACTTCCGCGACGCCGGCGGCGCCTTTCGGCGCGACCTCGGGCCGAAGGAGCTGCATGCAGCCCTCCGCCAGCAGGGGATGAACCTCTGGGTGGACGTGGACAGCACGAACCGGCACCAGGTAGCCGTGCTGGAGAAGATCTTCAACTTCCACCCGCTGTCGATCGAGGACAGCGTCAACCCGTCGTCACGGGTGAAGGTCGAGGAGTTCCCCGAGTACCTCTTCGTCGTGGTGCGCGTGATCCGCTTCTGCGAGACCACACCCGACCCGTACGACCTGGAGACGTTCAACCTGAACCTCTTCATCGGGCGCAACTTCCTCGTGACGGTGCACGCGGAGCCCTCGCAGAGCGTGGCCTCGATCGAGAACATGATCCTGCGCAACCCGGACATGCTCGACCGAGGCCCGGCACGGCTGGGACACATGGTGCTCGACACCGCGATCGACGCCTACTTCCCCGTGGTGGACCAGCTCGACGACTTCATTGACAGTCTCGAGGAGCGCGTGTTCGGCCAGTTCGATGACTCGGTGCTGCACGAGATCTTCAGCGTGAAGAGGATGCTCATCTCGCTGCGTCGCTACCTCTCGCCACAGCGCGAGGTGTTCAACATCCTCACCAACCGGCCCACGCCCTTCGTGCTGCCCGAGACGCAGGTGTATTTCCGCGACGTCTACGATCACATGCTGCGAATCAACGACTCGCTCGACAACTATCGCGAGCTCCTGAGCAGCACGCTCGACAGTTACCTGTCGCAGGTGTCGAACCGGGTGGGGATGGTGACGAAGGGCCTCTCGGTGGTCGCGACGATGAGCGTCCCATTCGTCGTCGTCGCGGGGATCTACGGGATGAACTTCTCGAACATCCCTTTGGCAGGGCATCCGTACGGATTCTGGATCCTCGTCGTGCTCCAGCTCGGGATCGGCGTGGCTATGGTGACCTTCCTGAAATTCAGGCGGTGGCTCTAGAGCCACGGCTGTCAATCCAGCTTCGCCGCGCGCGCAAGATCCTCTTCCTTCCCGGCAACCAGGAGCGTGTCCGATTCCTTGAGCGGCGCGTTCGGATTCGGTACCGGCACGACGTCGTCGGTGAGCACATCGCGCACAGCGATCACCGAGATCCGGAACCTCTGCGGTAGCTGAAGCTCGAGCAGCGATTTTCCTATCCACGGCTCGGGTACGGCCATCTCCTGCACGCCGAATCCAGCGCCCAGCCGCACGTCGTTCAGGATCGTGCGGCGCGCGACGCGCGTGGCGAGGCGCTGGCCCGACTCCCTCTCCGGGAAGATCGTCTCGGTGACGCCCAGCTTCGACATCACGCGCGCGTGCTCCGGCGAGATGACCTTCACGTAGATCTCGGGCACGCCGAGGTCGCGCAGCGC
>JBGTMW010000223.1:0-9780 GCA_041743365.1 Gemmatimonadaceae bacterium | reverse complement strand
TCGCGGACAGATGCGGAGATAGTCCCCTGCCGCTGCGGTTCGGACGGCTCGACGGGTACGTCATCCACTGTAGCTGGCACGGCTGTCAGTACGATGTTCGAACCGGCAGGCGTGCCGAGGTCGCGATCGTGGAGGGCAACGATGCCGAGAGGGAACGGCTCACGGTGTTTCCGGTGCGCGCGCAGGGTGGCGACATCGTCGTCGCGGTCGGCGTCGAACCCATCCCTGCGGCCTGAATGGCGCGAACCCTCATTGCCGGATTCGGGAACGAGCTTCGCGGGGACGATGCGTTCGGCGTCGAGGTCGTCCGCCGGCTTGGCGACCTGGTCGATCTCCAGGACCGCGCCGATGTGGCGGTGATGGAAGTGGGAACCGGAGGGATTCATCTGGCGCAGGAGCTTCTGCGTGGCTATGAACGGCTGATCATCGTGGACGCGACGACGCGCGGCGGATCCCCGGGGTCCATCTACGTACTGGAGGTGGACGGAGTCGAAGCCGCGGATCGGGTGGACATGCACCTGGCCTTCCCGGCCGCGGCGCTGTCCGTAGCAAGGGCGCTCGGCGTCCTGCCGTCGAGGGTATTCATGGTCGGATGCGAACCGGAGAATGTGGATGACATGTTGATGGGATTGACGGCGCCCGTGCAGAAAGCGGTCGACACTGCCATCCTTCACATTCGCGAGCTGCTGGACGGGAGGGCCATGCAATGAGCGAGGACGCGGGTCATGAGATCGCGCGGCAGGATGAGATCCTCGAGCTGATGTACTGGCTCGAGGGAGAAGGGTTTTCGGTGGACGCGACGCTCCCCGGGATATCCCGCCTCCTCGCGCAGGACGAGCGGGTGATCGGCGAGACCATCGGTCGGCTCGTGGATCGTGGATACGTCGCAGGAGAAAACCCGTTCCGTCTTACCGCCGTGGGACGCGTCGAAGCCGCCCGCCGGTTCGCCGATGAGTTCTCGTCGCTGCTGAGCCAGGGTCACGGCGAGTGCAACGATCCGACGTGTGACTGCCACACCAACCCCGCCGGCGCCGCCGAGTGCCACGCCGCGCGGTTTTCCGGGGGACACCAGCACTGATGCGAATCGCCATAGCGGGAAAGGGTGGGAGTGGCAAAACGACCATCGCGGGAACACTCGCCCGCGTTCTCGCACGCGGGGGCCGCACCGTGCTAGCCGTGGACGCAGACACCAACCCGAATCTGGCGGCGACGCTCGGTATGCCCGCAGGTCAGGAGATCGTCGGCCTGCCTCGCACGCTGATGGAGCGGCAGACTCAGTCCGACGGCTCCGTCAAGGCGGTGTTCACGCAGAACGCCGAGACCGTGTTGAGCGAATATGGCGCGATCGGACCGGACGGCGTACGACTCATCGTCATGGGCAAGGTGGGGCACGGCGGCGCCGGCTGAATGTGCGGAGCCCACGCCACGGTCCGTGGCCTGCTTGGTGAGCTCGTCGCGACCTCCGCAAACGGCCGCGACATCATCGTCGACATGGAGGCCGGGCTGGAGCATCTGTCGCGAGGCACGGGGAAGCACGTTTCGCGCTTTCTCGCCGTCGTCGAGCCGTACTACCGATCGATGGAAACCGCCCGCCGCATCGTCGAGCTGGCAGCCGAGCTCGGCGTCCGAGATGTTGAGGCGGTCGCGAACAAGGTGCGCGACGCGGATGATCGGAAGGCGCTCGCGGATTTCTGCGCTCGGCATTCGCTGCCCATCATCGCTGAAATTCCCTATGATCCGACCCTCGCGGCATCGGAGCGATCCGGGCTTCCTCCGATCGATGCGAACCCGGCGGCGCCGGCGGTCGAGGCAGTACGGCAGCTCGCCCGCGTGCTGACCTCGAGGACTCCCTGATCCGATTCCGGTAATCAGGCTCATCCCCGAGGTCGCACGGCGAGCACGACCGCTTTCGCCGTATTCGCCTTCGCTACCTTCCGGGCCCGCCGTCACCTGACCCGGAGTGGCCGCGACGACCTCTCCCTTTTCCGTCGCCGTCATCGCCGTGCGTGGCGGAGATGAGCTTGTACACTTTTCCAGTCGTGCCCGTGGGGCCGAGTACATCCCGCACGCCGACATAAACTTCGCCCTCATCGTCCTGCCCGAACCCCAGCACGTAATGATTCAGCCGTCCGTTCGGGCGGTTGACGATCGGGAGCTCGTGAATGGTCCAGAGCCCGCGGCGTTCCGGTGACGCGGCGAACAGCGACCCGTTCGCCGGGAAGAAGGAGCGACTGAAGTCGCCGAACACGTATCGACCATCGAGCTCGTCGATACGGTCGCCGCGATACACATGGCCGCCGATCACCGTCACACCAAGGCCACCCTGCGAAACGTGCGCATACTCGATGATCGGGTCGCGCAGGGGTGTCCCGTCCGGCTCCTCGCGCGGACAGTCCGGCGGCGACACGCGATTGTTCTCCGCGTCGAAGCAGTGCGTTCCCTCACGCACGTTCCAGCCGTAGTTGCCTCCGCGCTCCACTATGCTCACCTCTTCCCACAGGCCCTGACCCGCATCGCCGACGAATAGCCGGCGTCCCTTCATGTCGAAGGACATGCGATACGGATTGCGCAGGCCGTACGCCCATATCTCGTCGAGCCCGCGGCGGCCGACGAACGGATTGTCGCGAGGGATGCCGTAGGGCGTGCCGCGATCAATGTCGATGCGCAGGATGTTGCCGAGCAGGTTCTGCTCGATGTCCTGCCCGTTGCCACCGCCGTTGTCGGCGTACCAGTCCTCGACGTGTCCGAGGCCGACATCGTTCCCGCCACCACCATCGCCAATGGAGATGTAGAGATACCTTTCCTTCCCGAAGACGAGAGTCCCGCCGTTGTGGTTGAACTGCGGCTTGTCGATCTCGAGGATCACGCGCTCGCTGGCCGGGTCCGCGACGTTCCTGTCGCTCGACACGCGATACTCGGCGATGCGTGCCGTGTGATCGTAGCCGGCCGGTGCCCCCGCGCGCAGCGGGGCGCTGTAGTAGACGAAGAACCGCCCGTTCCTGCGATAGTCCGGATGGAAGGCGAGACCGAGGAGCCCTCGTTCGTCGAAGTTCGGGCGCAGCGGCACCATCCTGGGACGCACATCGAGGAAGGGTGTCGGCAGCAGCTCTCCCTTTCGCGTGAGGATGTGGATCGTGCCCGTCTGATCCACGATGAACATCCGCCCCGTGCGGTCGTCTGCCGAGATGATGGTGATCGGGGACGCGAGGCCCTCGGCCACGAGCTTCACGCCGACGGGGATGGGCGACCCCATCGGGCTTGGCCCTTCGACGTTCCCGGCGCGGCGCGCCGATTGGTCGAGGTCCGGTCCCGCAGGAGCCGGGCGGTTTGCGTTTTCACATGCGGCGAGAACGAATACCGCCGCGGCGAGGACGTTTCGGATTCGCAAGGTCACCTCCGGAAAGAGACTCGCGGCAAGGTGCGATCCCTGGAGCACGGAGCGCCATGGCTTTGGGGCGAACGCCGGTGATTCCGCGGACGAGTCGCAGGGAATCCGCAGCGAACGAGTCTCGTCACCCCGCAGCGACCAGGTCGGGGATGGCCTCTACGCCACTGGCAGGGGGATACCAGGGCGGGCGAGGCCCTTCCCGTTCCGGAGCCGGCGTTTGCAGTGTACGTTGATGAACCTCACCCGCGCGCGGCATGTACACGACCTGCCTCTTCTGCAACGCCGACCTCGGCACCAACGACGCGCTCGAGCCGTTTCCGGTCGGGCGGCGCGTTGCCTTCGACCCGGCGCGTGGCCGGCTCTGGGCGATATGCGCGGCGTGTCACCAGTGGAACCTCGCGCCCCTGGAGGAACGCTGGGAGGCGATCGACGACTGCGAGCGCATGTTCCGGCTCACGCGCCTCAGGATGTCGACGGAGAACATCGGGCTCGCCCGGCTGCGCGAAGGACTCGAGCTCGTCCGGATCGGGCCTGCGCTCCGCCCCGAGTTCGCGGCCTGGCGGTATGGCGACCAGCTCGAGCAGCGACAGTCGATCGTCATGCGAGCCGCCGGAGGTTTGCTGCGCGGCGGGTCACGACTCGCCCACGCCGCCCGTCACTTCATTCGCGAGACACGCTCGACGCACGGACCGCCCGACGATCCCCTCACGCGGCTTCGGCTCTACCGTCGCCGGCGACGCGTACTCGACATCACGACCGACTCCAATGGCCGGCCGGTCATCCTTCAGTACGGCGACCTGGTGAACGCGAGCCTTCTGCGGCCGGAGCCCGATGCGCCCTGGCGGCTGTTGGTGAGCCATCAGGGCGGGACCTCCACCCTCAGCGGTGACGCCGCGCTGCGCACGGCGGGCAAGCTCTTCGCCGCGATCAACATCTACGGCGGAACCCCGGAAGACGTGGCCTACGCCTCCGCGAAGGTCGAGGATGCAGGCAACGACTCGAGCTATTTCGCGCGCGTGTTCGCGATCGCCATGCGCACTTCATGGGGACGACATCCGGATGCACCGAGTGTCCCGGTGGTCGACCGCCCGATCTCGGTCGCCGAACGGCTCGCGCTCTACGTGAGCAATCGATCGTTCTGGGGTCGCGGTGGCGTGGGCAGCGAGCCGGTGACGGGTCTGCTAGCACTTCCACTCGTGGACCGGCTCGCGCTCGAGATGGCCGCGCACGAGGAGAGCGAGCGCCGCGCGATGAGCGGCGAGCTCGCACAGCTGAAGGCGGCGTGGCGTGGGGCCGAGGAGATCGCCGAGATCGCGGACGCGATGTTCGACAGCGAGGAGCTCGAGGCGTTCAAGCGCGAAGTGCTCGAGCGATCGCAACCCGGCGGGGAAGCTGCGCCCCGTCTTCGCCTGGGCTAGAAGAGGAGTGCCTGATTCCTGATCATCGTCCAACGACGCCCTGCTCGGGGTCGACCAACGCGTTCGACCTTGCCCTTCAATCCGTCAAATCCGCTGCATCCGGAAAAACTTCGTCGTAGATGCCCGAATCGCTTCGGCCGCAGGCGTGTGTCATGGCGCGGTGGCGTGGGCATCTACGACAGGTTGCCATCGGATGCCGCGGATTTCACGGATGAAAGTGCCAGGCTTGCGTGGCGCGGTTGGAGTGTTGCGATCTGTTCGGGCTTCGTCGCTTGATCCTGAAGGCGGAACTACCGCAGCGAATGGCAGTCACAAGACCGGTGCTAACCGAAGCTCGCCGAGGGAGTTCCCAAAAAGGAGTCCCCGACAACCTGATCATCGTCCCTCGACGTGTAACATCGGATCCCTGCCACGCCCTGGTCGGGCTCGACCAACGCGTTCGACCTTGCCCTTCAATCCGGTCAATCCGCTGCATCCGAAAGAAATTCGTCGTAGATGCCCGAATCGCTTCGGCCGCAGGCGTGTCATGGCGCGGTGGCGTGGGCATCTACGACAAGATTGCCATCGGATGCCGCGGATTTCACGGATGAAAGTGCCAGGCTTGCGTGGCGCGGTTGGAGCGTCGCGATCTGTTCGGGTTTCGATGCTCGATTGTGAAGGCGCAGCTACCGCAGCGAATGGCGATCACGAACCGGGATGCGATCCGAAGCCCGCAATCGGAGTGACTCATGTCATTCTGAGGACCGTGCGGCCCTGGCGCGCCGTGACGCGGCCCGGAGATTGCCCGATGCGTCTTCGGGGCATGCCCGACCCTGATCGCCTCCCTGCCATCTCCCTGCGCCAGGCCCCTGCTTCCCCGGGCGCCCGGTTCATCGCTCCTGGCGACAAGGGAATCCATATTCAGTGCACACTCATCGGCGACGCCTCCTGCACTCCGATGCGGACTCCGTCCCGCAGAGATAGGACGGTTCACGCACTTTTCGCTGGCGCGAAGTGACATGCCCGAGCACGCAGAACTGCACGAGAAGGTCAGGAACGAGGCTACCGCCGAGCTTCTGTTCAGCGGCCCCGGTGAGATGCGCGCACGCTGCCGCGCGCTCGATTGGGCGGCGACACCCCTCGGCGCAGTCGAGAGCTGGTCGCAGAGCCTGCGGACTGCCGTCGGCATCGTCCTGGCCTCGAGGAACCCGATGTTCCTCTGGTGGGGACCCGACCTCGTCCAGTTCTACAACGATGCCTACCGCCCCAGCCTCGGCGAGGGGGTGCGCCATCCGCGTGCGCTCGGCATGAAGGGGAAAGATTTCTGGACCGACATCTGGGACGCGATCGGGCCACAGATCGACCAGGTGATGAGCGGCGGCGAGGGAACCTGGCACGAGAACCAGTATCTTCCGATCGAGCGGAACGGTCATCTCGAGGACGTCTGGTGGACGTACAGCTACAGCGCCGTACGCGACGATGATGGAAGCGTCGGCGGGACACTCGTCGTCTGCCAGGAAACGACGAACCGCATTCGGGCGGAGGCGGCGCTGCGCGAGAGCGAAGCGACATATCGCGCGCTCTTCACGTCACTCGATGAGGGCTTCTGTGTCATCGACGTCCTCTTCGACACGGACGGGCGACCAGTCGACTATCGCTTCGTCGAGGCAAACCCCGCCTTCGTTCACCAGACCGGCCTTGTCGGTGCCATCGGGAAGACCATTCGCGAGTTCGCTCCGGCGCACGAGTCCCACTGGTTCGAGACGTACGGCCGGGTGGCCACCACCGGAGAGCCGATCCGGTTCGAAGCCAGGGCTGAGGCGCTGGGTCGCTGGTACGACGTATATGCATTTCGCACAGGGCGGGCGGAGGAAGCGAGGGTGGCCATCCTCTTCAAGGATGTCAGTGCCGCTCGCGACGCTTCCGCGGAGCGCGAGAGGCTCCTGCACGCGCTGAAAGTGGAGCGTTCTCGTCTGGCCTACGTCTTCGAGCAGGCGCCTGCTTTCCTGGCCGTCCTGCGCGGCCCCGAGTACGTTTTCGAGCTCGCAAACAACGCGTATTACCAGCTCGTCGGACACCGTGAGATCCTCGGCAAGGGCCTGTTCGATGCCTTGCCGGAGATCCGGGATCAGGGCTTCAAGGAGTTGCTGGACGAAGTGGTCGCCACCGGAGAGCCATTCGTGGGTCGCGAGCTCCCGGTGATGATGTCGCACACACCCGGGGAGCCTCTCGAGGAGCGATTCCTGAACTTCGTCTACCTCCCGCTCGTGGAGGATGACGGCACGCGTGCCGGCATCATCGCGCACGGTACTGACGTTACCGCGGAGGTGCGTTCGCGCCGGGAGGTCGAGCGCCTGTACGACCTCGAGCAGCAGGCGCGCGCAGCCGCGGAGGAGGCGTACAGGGCGGCCGAGGCAGCAAGCCGCGCCAAGGGCGAGTTCCTGGCCGTGATGTCACACGAGCTGAGGACCCCTCTCAACGCGATCGGCGGATATGCCGAGCTGCTCGAGATGGGGATACGCGGGCCGGTGACCCCCCCGCAGAGAGAAGACCTTCATCGCATCCAGACGAGCCAGCGACACCTGCTGGGGCTGATAAACGAGGTGCTCAACTACGCCAAGCTCGAGACCGGGACAGTGCACTTCGAAGTCGTGGACGTCCACGTGCGCGACGCGCTCTCGGCGGCGGAATCCCTCGTCGCGCCACAGGCGCGGAACAAGGGGCTCACGCTCGTGGTCCGCGACGCTGCACCAGACCTCGCGGTCAGGGCCGATACCGAGAAGCTGCGGCAGATCCTCGTCAACCTGCTGTCGAACGCCGTGAAGTTCACGGACCGGAATGGCCGCGTGGAGCTCTACTGCACCTCGGACGCGGCGAACGTCTTCATCCACGTCAGCGACTCGGGAATCGGAATCCCCGCCGAGAAGCTGGATGCGATCTTCGATCCCTTCGTGCAGGTGCGCGCGGAGCTGACTCGCGTTCACGAGGGGACCGGGTTGGGGCTGGCCATCAGCCGCGACCTGGCGCGCGGGATGGGGGGAGACATCACCGCTGCCAGCACGCTCGACGCGGGAAGCGTGTTCACGCTCAGGCTGGACGCGGTCCAGCGCGGAGATCTTCAGCCCTCTCAGTGAGGCGGCGCTGCCGGATCACCCACCGGGCCCGGTATCGGCGCAACCGGGGATGTGTCGGCGCTCTCGATCTGGAACAGGGTGTCGAGCTTGGTGAGCGCAAAGAGGGTCGTCATGTCCTCGTTCAGATTGGCCAGGCGCAGCTCGCCTCCCAGTTCGCGCAGGTTTCTGGAGATGGCGATCAGGACGCCGAGCCCGCTGCTGTCGATGAATCCCGTCCGCGCGAAGTCGAAGAGAAAGCTTCTTTCCCCTCGATTGAACTCGGCCATTACAGCACGCCTGAGCTCGTCTGGACTGCGCAGGGCAAGCTGCTCACCGAGGTCCAGGACCACGACATTGCCACGCTTGCTGATGACGAAGCTCATTGTTCGCGCCCCAACACTGGGTGTGATTCAGGAAATCGGCATACCGATCGAGACGGAGAGTTGGCTCCATACGCCGCCGCGATCGCAGCGCGATCGGGATGACGTCGTGACCGAAGGGACGGCAGCTAACAGCAAGGCCCACGCCTGATCCGCGACGGGGGACGCACCCTCGTCCACGTATAGTTCGCATTCTCCACTCCGATCAGGCGCTAGCCGAGCCCGGATCAGCGCCGGTGCTCCGTGGCGATGTCGCGAACGAGACGGAAGCCGACGTGGAAGAGCGCGGTCTCCGGTGTCGAGTGACTGCGCGCCGAGACTCGGTACCCGTGGCAGTAGGACTCGTGGCAGAGGAACGAGCCGCCGCGCTGTGTCTTCTCGCTCTCCGGTGATGGCGTGAAGGGCCGGTCGCGCTCGGCGTAAGGGCGAAACCAGTCTGCGGTCCATTCCCATACGTTGCCGCCCATGTCGGTAAGCCCGAGCGGCGTTGCACCGAACGCGCCGACGGGCGAAGTGAACATGTAGCCATCCTCGGCGGTGTTTTGACGAGGAAACTCGCCGTTCCATGTGTTGGCGCGATGCGCTCCCGCATCGATCAGCAATCCTCCCCACGCGTACCGCGCGCGCCCGTCGTCCCCGCCCCGCGCCGCGTGCTCCCATTCGACCTCGGTCGGCAGTCGCTTCCCAGCCCAGAGCGCGTATGCGGTCGCGTCGTTCCACGAAACCTGTGTCACCGGATGATCATCCGGTGCCGCCGGCTCTTCAGGCCCCCGCGGAAACCTCCATGTCGCGCCGCTCGCCAGGCGCCACTCACGGCGCTGCATGTCGAAGACGCCGGCGTTGCCGAACCGCTCGGCATCGGTGACGTAGCTCGTCGAATCGATGAAGGCGCGGAACTGCGCGACAGTGACCGGGTGCCTGTCCATGAAGAAGGGTTCCACCCGCGCCCTGAACACCGGCTTCTCCTCTGGCGTGCCATCGTCCGCACCGATCCGCGTGGTGCCGCCGGGAATGAAGATCATTCCATCCGGAGCGTCGAGCTCTGCCGGCGCCGACATCGCGAAGAACGTCGCCCGGCCGGTCGACGACGGGCCCCAGGCCCGCAGGGCGACGACCACGACTACGGCGATCGCCGCGATGATGATTATCAGCGCGACGCGTGATCGCCGCGGCAGCCGTTGCCCGACCGTCATGGCTTCCTGCGCTCTGCCGCCTGCCAGTCGCCGCGGCGGAGTGGAATTCGCATCGCGTCGGCGGCCTGGAGTCGGTCGAACAGCCGTCCCCGCATCGCCTGCACGGTATCGCGATAGATGGGGACATCGATGAGGTTCACACGCTCCTCGGGGTCGGTGACCAGGTCGTACAGCTCGTTCCTGTCCCACACGCCGTGATAGAAGATGAACTTGAAGCGGTCGCCGCGAACGGCGAGCGTCGTCGGTGTATGCGGGAATGCATACTCCCAGTAGTACTCGTACAACATCTCCTCGGCGGCACGCTGCTGC
>JBGTMW010000222.1:0-1862 GCA_041743365.1 Gemmatimonadaceae bacterium | reverse complement strand
GGTAAGGTGCGTGCCGCCTTCAATGGTGTTGATGTTGTTGACGAACGAAAACACGTTCTCGTTATAGCCATCGTTGTACTGCAGCGCGAGCTCGACCTCGACCTCGTCGCGCGTCGTCTCGATGTACGGAACGTCGGGGTGAAGCGGCTTGCGGGTAGTGTTCAGGAAGTCGACGAACTCCCGGAGCCCATTCTTGGCCAGGAACGTTTCCGCCTTCTCGTGCCCCACCCGCTCGTCGCGCAGCGTGATGGTCACGCCCTTGTTCAGAAAGGAGAGCTCGCGCAGGCGCGTCGCCAGCGTATCGTAATCGTACTCGAGAACCGTGAATATCTGGGCGTCAGGCTTGAACCAGACCTTGGTGCCGGTCTCGGACTTCGGAATCTTTCGGAGCACATTCAGCTTCGTTCGCGTGCCGCCGCGAATGAAGTCCATGTAATTCTCCTTTCCGTCGCGCTTCACCCACACCTTGAGATGCTCGGAGAGCGCGTTGACTACCGAAACGCCCACGCCGTGCAATCCGCCGGAAACCTTGTAAGTGTTCTTGTCGAACTTGCCCCCGGCGTGCAGGACCGTCATTGCCAGCTCGAGTCCCGGGATCTTCTCGGTCGGATGCAGGTCGACGGGGATGCCTCGCCCGTTGTCCTCTACAGTGACAGCATCGTCGGCATGAATTATCACTTCCACCCGGTCGGCGAATCCGGCTAACGCCTCGTCGATCGAGTTGTCCACAACCTCGTAAACCAGGTGGTGCAGTCCGCGCGCCGAGGTGGACCCGATGTACATCCCTGGACGTTTACGTACGGCCTCCAGGCCCTTGAGGACCTGGATTTGGCCGGCGTCGTATTTGCTCATTTCACCTTGCGAAGAATCGACCGCAGGCGCGTCGGGAAGGGCCTAAATGACGCGCGCCGTAACCTAATGAATTTAGCTGACTGCGCCCCCGGATGCGACGTGCGCTCAGTCGCGCATCAGACGCCAGTGGATTCGCTTGATCGGCGCGCGACCCTCGACGCGGTTGAGCGCGGCAATGATCTGAGGCTCCATTAGCGACAGCTCGCTCATCCACGCGTGCGACTTCACTCCGACGAACAGTGTTCCATCGTGTGTTACCGCGTGCGGCGCGGTGACCCCCGCGATCTGCGCCCCGACGAGCACATCCCAATCCGGTACCACTCTCGCCTGTTCCACCCGCTCGGCGATTCCCGAGTCGGACAGGAATCGCGCGATCGCCTCGCTAATGCGCTTCGGCCGGTCCGCCCGTCGCCCGCTCATGAGCCGGCCGGTTGAATCGCGCCATGAACGACCCTGAACCGTTCGAGGCGGGTGAAATGTGCGGGCACCTCGCTTTCCCGGGGCACGGCGAGCACGGTCTGTCCCTGCGCACCGTCCTCGAGCAGCTCGAGAATACGCTCCGAACGTCGCGCGTCCAGCTCGGCGAACGGATCGTCGAGAAGTACGAGCGGCTCGGCATCCCTGGCGGCTCTAAGCGTCGCCGCTTCCAGCAACCGAAGCGCGATCGCCGCAGTGCGGTGTTGCCCAGCCGAGCCGTAGGTCCGGAGCTCGCGGCCATCCAGCTCGAGCACCAGATCGTCGCGATGCGGGCCGTCGAGTGTGACGCCGCGCCGAACGTGGAGCGAGCGGCGGCGCTCCAGCGCCGCACCGAGTGTTCTCTCGACATCCTCGGAGCCGGCGAGAGCGGATTGGTAGCGTAGCTCTACACTGCCGCGTTCGCCGATCCGCTCGCAAAGGCGCGGGAAGGTTGCCGCCGCGCCCAGGGTCCACGCGCTCCGCTCCCGGAACAGCGCCGTACCCGACTCGGCGAGGGCCGGCTCCCATGCGGCCACGGCGTCGAGATCTCCCCC
>JBGTMW010000221.1:0-1578 GCA_041743365.1 Gemmatimonadaceae bacterium | reverse complement strand
GGCGGTGGTCGGGGAGGCGCGGCCGGCACTGACAGCTCCGCATTCGCAGGCGCGCTCGCGATTAAGCGCGGCCCCGCGGGCCAGTCGTTCGTGGTCGTGGCAGGAGACGATCGCAGCGTATTCCTCACCGGCACGCGCATGCCCGGCGCGCGCTGGGGCGAGGAGAGTCCGCGCCCCTGGGTGGACAGGCTCGACATCGAGACGGCGCAGCGCACGCGAATCTTCGAGAGCCCCGCCGACTCATACGACGAGCTGGTGGCTCCGCTCGACGATGACTACTCCATCTACATCTACACCCACGAGTCGCCGACCGTGATCGCCGATGCCTACCTGCGCGACGCGAAGGCCGGCACGAGCAGGAAGCTCACCAGTAATCGCGATGTCGCTCCCGAGGTCACAGGCGCACAGCGCAAGCGCTTTCAGGTCGAGCGACCGCGCGACGGCGTGAAGTTCTGGGTCGACCTCTGGCTGCCGCCCGACTGGACTCCCGGTACTCGACTGCCCGGCATCATCTGGTTCTATCCGCGCGAGTTCGCGTCCGACAGCGCCTACGAGCGCTCGCGCTTCACCACGAACATCAACCGCTTCCCCGAAGTCCCTGCGGCGCGCCCTGCCACCGCGACCAAGATCTGGGTTACCCAGGGCTACGCCTTCATCGAGCCCGACATTCCGATCTTCGGCGACTCGGGCCGGATGAACGACAACTACACCCGCGACCTCGAGGAGAATCTCGACGCCGTTGTGAACGCCGTCGTCGACGCGGGATACGTCGACCGCAGCCGGATGGGAATCGGCGGCCACAGCTACGGCGCCTTCAGCGTCGTGAACGCGATGTCACTCACCCCGATCTTCAAGGCGGGGATCGCCGGCGACGGGATGTACAACCGGTCGCTCACACCCTTCGGCTTCCAGAGCGAGCGCCGCAACTTCTTCGAGGCGCAGGCGACGTATCTCGACATGTCGCCATTCTACCGTGCCGACAAGATCTCGGGTGCGCTGCTGCTGTACCACGCGACCGAGGACCAGAACGTCGGCACCGCGCCGCTGAGCTCCATTCGCATGTTCCACGCATTGCAGGGACTCGGCAAGACTGCTGCGCTTTACCTGTATCCGTACGAGGATCACAGCGTCGCGACTTACGAGAGCGACCTCGACATGTGGGCGCGATGGTTTGCATGGTTCGACATTTACGTGAAGAATCCGGGGCAGGCCGGGAAGGCGATCATTCCCTGAGCCACACATTTTCGCGCCGCTGAGGGCGTGTGAAAGGTGCACGGCAACGACAGCCTGATGCTGATGGCTACAGCGGCTTGCCTACCGCTGAAGCTCGCAGCCTTCGGCCGTGGGCCGCGGAGCCGCTCGCGGCTCGGGGGCAAGGTTGCAAAATCGAGCCGATAGCCCAGCTAGCTGTTGGCCACGAGCCGCGAGCGAATCCGGGGCGGGAAGAACGGAATGGCGATGATGAAAGTCGCGGGCGATAGTCAAACCGGGACGAGACGGAAGCCGGACGGTGGCCCGTTGTTTTGCCGGACTTCCGTCCCTGCTCCGGCTGAAGCGCGCGGCTGTCAGCAGGCAGCA
>JBGTMW010000220.1:0-5079 GCA_041743365.1 Gemmatimonadaceae bacterium | reverse complement strand
GGTTCACATCCGACGCGCGACCGCTCCTGCGCGGACATCTCGTGGAGCTCGATCGAACGGTGCAGAACGCGCTTTCGAGAACTCGCGACGACGTCACTCGGCTGCACCTCCAGGACGTGCGCCTCCAGATCGACAACATCCTCAACCCGACGAAATGATCATGCGCGCGATCTCCCTCATCTTCCTGGCGCTGCTCGCCGGATCCTGCGCCAGCGCCCAACCCGCGGCTTCGACGACGACGATGTCGTCGTCGGCGGCGTCGACCGACCAGCGGCAGGCCGAGGCAGAGGTGCTGGCGGTGATCAACCGGCTCTGGGAGGCGATGCGCACCAACGACAGCACCATGGCACGGTCGGTGTTCGACTCGACGGCGCAGATGGCCAGCATAGTGGACCGGGACGGCCAGCGCTTCGTGCGGTGGCAACGCGTCGACGGCTTCGTGACCGCCATCGGCAGCGCGAAGGAGCCGTGGATCGAGCGCATGTACGCGCCCGAGGTCCGGATCGACGGAGCCCTCGCGAGCGTGTGGACCTGGTACGATTTCAGTGTCGGCGGTCGCGTCAGCCACTGCGGCTACGACTCCATCGAGCTGGCAAGGCTGTTGACGGGCTGGAAGATCATCTACATCGCCGATACACGGCACCGGACCGGATGCGACAAGCCGCCCGTCTCGGGTTGACGACGGGCGGCTGATCGGGCCTCGGCGCCCGGCGCGCTCTCAGCGCTGGGCGTCGAGCCTGTATCGCTGCAGGTAGACGAGGTCGTCTTCGTCCATCCGCGAGAGATACACAGTTCCGTTCCCGAATCCGACCAGCGTGCTCTTCTTCGGCAGGGCCATGCGCGCCGAGAGCTGACCGGCGGCGTTGAACACATCAAAGACAGGGAGGTCGTCGTTGGCCGCGCGCGCGCAGAGCACCCACAGCTCGCCGTTCGGTCCGGCCACGGCGTTCCCGGGCCGTCCGATGAACGGCGGCTTGAACTCCGGATAGTCCTGCTGTCCACCTCTGCCAGCCGCCGGCCGCGCGCCCTGAACCGCCTCGATGCGCGCTCCTGCCGCGGGGGAGCCGCCGGACGAGCGCGTGATCTGAACGGCGTTGCAGTCGGGGAAGGCATTCCCCTGCTTGTCGGCGTCGGTGACCTTGATCTTCTGATATGGCACCGCGGGCCCGGCGATACGCGCCCTGGTCGGCGACAGCCACTCGACCCGATAGGGCTCCGGATGAACGATGCCTATCCGTCCGTCGGGCAGGACGTTCCAGGTGCTCTGGGGATTGAAGGCGTTGGGCGCCATCATCATGACCATGCGCCTGTTGCCCGAGCTCGACGTCTGAACGTCGACCTTCGGCACCTTCATGAAGCCGAGCGTGTCGAGCCTGCCGGCCCGTCGATCGTAGCGCATGAAAGGCACGGAGTCGGCGGGCACCGGGGGCCCACCGCCCGGCGTGAACGCAACCGACGAACCCTCGAAGTAGAGGCGACCTTCCCGATCAACGCCGCGCGGTCTCGATATCGCGAACCCCGTTCCGCTCGAGAGCTCGACCTTGATGGCCTCTCCCGTAGTGCCGTCGGGGTTGATGGTCAGGAACCGATTGTTCTGTGGATCATGGAGCAGAGTCGTGTCCGCTGGGAGCGCCAGCAGCGTCATCGGAGTCGACCACTCACCCGGCCCCTGACCTTCGCGGCCGATCTTCGTTGTCCGCCCGCTGCGCAGGTCGATGAGCTGCACGGTCTTCTCGCGCGCGTCGGAGACGATCACCCTGCCGTTCGACAGCTCGCGGAATCCACTGATGCAGCTGAACGGCTCCGCGTACTCGAGATCCATCTTCGAGATGGTGCGGAGAGGCGGATTCTGGGCTTCGACGACAGCGACTGCCACCGGGACGCATGCGACGGCCACTCCCGTGGCGAAGCGTAGCAAGGAGCGCATTCCGAGTGTTTCCTATAAAGGGTAGCGAGCGGCAGGACCGCCGCGTCGAGCGTGATACGCCAATGAAGTATTAGTCCCCGGGAGAGGTGCCGAGGTTGCACGTGTCCGGGTCGGACCCCTACATGGGAGGCATTGTCTGGCGCCCGGCCGAAAGGTGCTCGTGAATTATCCGCCACCTGCCTCCACGCTTCTGGAACACCGCGGTCCAGGCGCCACCGATCGTGTGCGCCTCCCCTGATGGCGCGAAGTGCGGGATGGTGTACGTGGCGGTCATTACCGCCGAGTTTCCCGACAGCACATTGATACGCCGCTCTCCCCAGACCCAACTCGGGCGCTGCATGTTGCGCCCCATGGAATCCCAGAATGATTCGATTGCTCCCTGAATCGAGTCGCGCGACGCGATGATCCGTCCGTCGCTGGCCGATATCACGACGCCGGTGTCTGGGTACAGGTCCATCAAGCGCCTAACGGGTTCAGGGGCCGTCAGGTCGTAAGCCTCTTCGATGAGCCTTGTAAGGGTATCGGCGATCGCTCGCTGGGCGGCGAGGCTGACGCCGGAAGGTCCGGCCGGCTCGGCCCGTGCGCCTGGAGCTTCGGTCGCCTTGCATCCGGCAACGAAGAGGGCTCCAAGCATCACTGCGAGGTAGCCGCGCGGAAGGAGTCGCAGCGCGGGCGATCCGTGCGACGCGGTCGGAAACCAGGCTCTCATGCTCGCTCCGGCGATGAGGGATTGATGCCACCATCCGTGAGACAACGGTTGCGCCATCGCGCTCAAAGTGTCGCCGTGGTAGGACAGTCGCCGTCCCCAAGGGGAGACAGACCATCGGTGTCCGACGACGTTAACCCTTCCAATTTGCGACGCAGCATTGGTGCGCACGGTGCAAGGGTCCGACGATGGCACTGCATTCGCCAACATTGCACGCACGGCGCCAGTCCCGGAGGAAAAGTGCGCAACGTCTCGAGATGGGCCATCATTCCAGTGGTTGTCGCCGCCATGGCGTGTCGCGGCGAGCGGCCGACGAGGCCCTGCTGAGCGACCTGGCTCTCGTCGCCGCATCCGACATGGACAACGACCTGGCTCTTGCGGTCGCCGGCGGCGTCCCGGCCACGGTGGTTTCGTCGATCGAGAATCCGCCTGCACCCTCTCCACGTCCGGTCCCCGTTCCGTCAAGGAAACGTGGCAAGGCGACGCCTCCACCGGAAGCAGCGGCGGTTGCCGAAGCCTCGGACGAAGAGACGGCGGAGGCCCCTGAAGTCGTCGCCGTAGCGCCGGCGGAAGTCCCCGAAGTTACAGAGGCTCCTGCTCCGGACGCTCCACCCGTCGTTCGCCCGCAGCCGATCGAGCCGCGGTATCCCGTCGGCGGCGGGAGCGGCATCTACGGAACCGGCCGCGATGACGGCATTGGTGCGGGTGGAGTGACGGTGGTCATCCGCGGCGGTCGCACGGGACGTGACCCCTGCCTCCCTGGCGAGCGCCGTGGCGGGGGACGGACGGAGCCCGGCATGATCGGGACGATCATCTCGATCAACAACCGCGTCCCGGGACGAGGCACCTTTCCCAGGCGCTGACCTTCGCGTCACTGCCAACGACGAACGCCGCGGGGTGCCTCTGCGCCCCGCGGCGTTCTACATCTTCCTCACCTCTTCCGCAGCGCCAAGCACGTAGCCGATCTCGGTCGACAATGCCCTGGCCTCCTGCGTTGCGTTGTTGACGCCCTGCACGGAGGCATGGACCCCGACGGATCCGACCTTAATGAGGTCGAGCTTCAGGTTCTCGAGAAGGAGCACGGCACTGTCCAATTGGGACAGAAGCGTATCGCGCCGCCGCATGAGATCCTGCACCGAGGTACTCTGCCGCTGAAGCAGCGCGAGCTTTCGCTCCGAGTCGGCCGTGAGCGGCTCCTGACGCTGAACCTCCGCGATCCGCTCCTCCAGCCGATCGAGGCTGGTGGGCTGGAGGTCAGCCTCCAGGCGATGAAGCGTGGGCGCCAATGACGCGATCCGCTCCACGAGAGCCTCGACGGTCGGAATGACATCCGGCAGCATCCGGCGATCCGCCTTCGGCAGCTTTCGCAGCGCCTCCATGATCGCTGCCCGGTCGGCGGTCGCTCGCCGAACCGCGTCCATGTACGGGCTGCCGACCATTCCCGACGCGGGTCCCGACTCGCGGGCTACCTGACCGAGGAGGGCCGCCGGATCGTACTGGCGTAGGAGGCTGTCGATCGGCCTGCTCAGCACATGGGACGGGTCGATGTCGTCCCTTCGCAGGGAGAGCGTCTTTCGTACCAATCCGATCGATGAGAAGACCAGAAAGGGGATCGACATCAGCAGCACAGGCACGAAGTCGTTTTCGACCACGGTCGTGACCATGGCGCCTGTCGAAAGGGCAACCGACGTGGCGGCGAACAGCGCCTGCCGTCGGTACTTCTGAAAGCGTCGCTGGAGGGAAGTCGCGCGCCCCCAGACGCGGCGGTCCTCCTCGATGTCCACCCGCAGCTGCGCTTCGGCGCGAAGCTGCTCGCGGACCTCGCGCGGAGAGAGGGCTCGAGGCGGAGCCGGCAGGCCCGCCACCGGGTGATTGGCGGCCCTCGCGTGAGAGTCCATCTGCTCAGCGGCGGAAGCGAGCGACTGCTCGGGAAGCCTTGCAGGGACCCTGGCGAGCTCCGCCTCGTAGAGATCCGCCTCGCCGGCGGCAAGCGGTGAATAGTCCAGGGCGCGGTCACGCTCGAGCTCGCGGCGAGTCGGCGGCCGTCGGAAAACCTCGCTCATCCGAATTCCGTCGGCCCAGAGTCCTCCGAAGCGCCGGAGGATGTCGGCACCCATTACGGCGGCCGGAATCAGGAACCAGGGCTCGCCCTGGGTACTCACGTTGATTGCGAACAGGACGCCGCTCGCGCCAGCGTAGCTCACGAGCCGGTGCCGGATCCGGCGCACTCGCTCATGGATCGTGAGCTCCTCATCCAGGCGATCGTCGCGCACCGCTCCTGTCGCCGCCCGGCGCGCCAGCTTCTTCTCTCGCCTGGACCTGGGCGGTGCCGGCGCGCTCGGAGGCGACGGGGGGACGACGTCCTCAGGGTCTATCCAAGCCCGCCCGACCATCCTGACCGCGACCGGTTGCACGCGTGGGCCACAGAAATCCGACAGGAATTGGC
>JBGTMW010000219.1:0-1579 GCA_041743365.1 Gemmatimonadaceae bacterium | reverse complement strand
ATCCTGCGCTCCCCGCGATCGGCGGCGACGAGCGCACCCGTGTCGTAGGTGACGCCCATCAGGCGCTCTTACGTGGACGGCTCCCGCTTCGGCGCGATCGGCGGATGGCATCGTCCGCCCACGCCTCGGCTTCGGCCAGCTCCGTCTCGCTGAACGCTCCGTGCTCCCGCTCGAACTCGGCGACACCCGCAAGTCCGTCCCGAATCAGGAACTCCTTGCGCGCCGCAGCTGCGAGCCAGGCGCTGTAGGTCATGCCGCTGGCCCGAGCGGCCGCGTCGATCTCAGCATCGAGATCAGGCGGCATCGAGATCGAACGCTTCTTCCGTACGGCCACCCGAGCATGGTAGTACAGCAGTAGGACAGACGGGACGCCAGAAGGGGATCGACGAGGAGGTTCGTTCGGATCTGCTTCGATCTCCAACGCCGACTGGCTGCGTTGAGATCAAGCCCGAGGCTCTGATCTGGCGACGGTGCTCAAGCCGCTGACGCCGAACGAGCGGCTCGCAATGCCCAGATGCTCTCCGCCGCCCTTACATTTGCTGTCGGCGATCGCCTGCCGGCCAGAGATGACCTACTCGTTCTCGACCTTTCCGCGAGCTGGGCTGCGTGAGCGTCCGTCCAGTGGAGGCGGGACAGCCATGAGGGTCCGTCTACCGCGGCTGCGCCGCGAACGCCACCGGCCAACGCATATTCCTCCGGCGGGGGTGCCATGACGTTCACCAGATCCCGTCGCCGTCCCAGACCGCACGTAGCCCGAGGCGCTCACAAGCCCCGCCGTGGTGCCGCTCTAGATACCGGAACCCGGCATTGATCCTAGCGTAGTAGTTGACGGCGTACATGAGGTTCAATTCGAAGGCGGCAGCCTCGATCCAATCAACTCCTTTGGTGTATCCGCAGATCGCCCGCGCGTGGGTTGTCCTCTGAAAACGCTCGGCATCATCCCGGTCGATCTTTAGTGTTTCGCAGCTTGCGAAATAGAGCGTTCGCCCGGCCAACCGACCGCGCAGGAACGTCGCTAGCTTCTCCAATTCGTAGACGTCTCTCCCGACGTGTAGCGCTCCCGCCTGACCGTGGAATGCCAGATACCCGAAGGCGTAGTTGGCATACTGCTTCTGCGACCACTGCTTGAGATACGTCTCGAACGCCGCTCGGTTGCTCGCGTCCCGGTGCGCGAACCGGATCTCGTTTCGAGCCTGCAGCAGTTCAAGCAACGGTCGAACCGACGATTGATCCCCTCCTCGCGAAACCGTGGGACGGGGTCCCGGTGAAGTGATGTCGCTGAGGTAGGGCGAGCATCCACCACTGGGGACCACGGAACCCCTTGCCTGGTCTTGCTGGCAAGCGAGATCAGGAGGGGCCCCGTGGCCTTCATGGACGTTATGACCATCCGCCTTCACCTGCGCGCGATGCGGGTGCTGGAGGTCATCGAGGATCTGCCTGAGCGCCTGGTGGTGGCGGTGCGGGCCAGCCAGAGCTGGCTTCGCTGCGGGGCCTGCGGGCACAAGACCCACACCGTGCACGAGACCCGCAAGGTGGCCGTGTCGGACCTGGCCTTCGGTGGCCGGCCGACGACGCTGAT
>JBGTMW010000218.1:0-2322 GCA_041743365.1 Gemmatimonadaceae bacterium | reverse complement strand
GAAGATCGCCGTGTTGGCGCCGATGCCGAGGCCGAGGGTGAGCACCACGGCCAGGGTGAAGCCGCGCGCACGGGAGAGGCTGCGGATGGCGTAGCGGAGGTCGGGGATGGTCATCGATGTCTCGTGGGCAGTGCGTGGATGGGTCGCATATATCTTGGGCGCTGCCGCAAGGATCCATTTGCGGGAGCGGCCCTGTCATCAGGACGTCGATCGAGGCGCGTCGGATTCGACACCGGTCGGCGAGGAAATGTGAACCCGATTTGCCCGCAGCGCGAGATGGCATGGGCCCGCCAGGGCGGGAATGTTTCGTTCAGGGCGCTCGGGGCACGGGAGACGCTGCCTGGGGCACTTCCCGCCGCCTCGAAACGTCGCCATTGGGAATGACCACCGCGACCCATGGTGCGCCGGGCGACGCCGGCCGCGCCTTCCATTCGACGGTCACCGGCCTGTCCGGGCGCAGCGTCACCGTCCTGACCGGCTGCCTGAAGGTGAGGTTCTCCGCGCGCAGGGCAAACGAATGGCTGGCCGTTCCCGTCCCCGTCAGTCGAATCGTGACCTCTCCGCCCGGGGCGGTCGTCGCTGTCACCTGGAAATCGGGGTGCCGCCGGTTCGGCACCATCGGCGCGCCTTCGACCAGGTCTTCCATCAACCAGAGCCACCTGCTCGTCGAATGGACCCAGACCTCCTTGTAGACGTAGGTGTTCTGCGATGGCCAGTACGGCAGATCCGACACGCCGCGGCTCTGCATACCCACCGGCAGTGACCCGACGAAGTCGCCGGACGACACGCTGTACTGCTGTGCCCAGTCGTATCCCTCGCCGTACATCGTGCTCTGCACGAAGGGATTCCGCCCCACGATCCACTGCGCCTGGTTGTGCGCCAGGTCCGCTGCCGCGCGATCGTTTCGGACCCGGCCCGCAACGGCCAGCGCCTTCGCCTGCGAGAGGAGGATGCCGAAGTTGCCGCGGCGCGCGAACCAGACGGGAAAGTTGCGCAGGAACCATCCGTCGCCTATCGGAAGCCCGGCAAGGACCTGTGCGCGATAGGCATCGCGCGTAGCCATGTGGAGCGCGCCGGAGTCGGCGACCTCCTTCACTTCGTCACCGAGCCGATAGACATAAGATGGAAGCACACCGTAGGGCGCGGTGGTCGCCGCGGTCGCCTTCTGGTAGTCGGCATGGAGTGCGACCGTCGAGTACCAGCTCATCCAGTCGGCGTGATCCGGAAATGCATCGATGAGCTGCGCGAGAGCGACGATCGGGGCCTGATCGTTGCCGCGATGGAACTGGTGGAAGATCGTGTCGCGCTCCGGGCCCGTGTGGAAGAAGCCCGCAAGTGGGAGCTCGCGGCCGACGCGCTGGTTCTGCTGCGATGCCACGATCACCCGCGCCAGCTCGATCGCCTTGTCGGCGTACTGCCGCTTGCCCGTCGCCCGGTAAAGCTCGAGAGATGCGGTGGTCCCGATCGCAGCGAGCTCCATGCGCGTGGCGGCGAAGGCCGGAGTGTGCCAGGTCTCGGGCCCTTCGACACCGACTATCGCGTGGCTCCAGTCGTCCTCGGCAATGCGGAGGCTGCGCGCCGCGAGCTCCGGTTCCGCGTCCTTCAATACGCGATACGCAATAGCCGCGGCGGCGGAGGCGATGTAGTTCGCGTTCGGGTTGTTCTTCGCTTCGCGCTCGCGGTCGTCCGCGTCGCCCACGATGTTGTTCGTCCACAGATTGTGACTCGCGAAAGCCAGGCGGTACCCGCCGTCGAACCTGACCCGCAGCACCCATTCGAGCCCCCACTTCGCTTCCTCCATCAGTCGCGCCGCGAGGGCAGGATCGTCGCCGCGCTCGCGGAGCCGCTCCGCGAGCGAGAACATCGCATACGTCCCCTCTCCGGTATTGATCACGCCCTGCGACAGGTCACCCGCGTCGTGCCAGCCGCCGCTCATGACGATGCGCTCGTCGCCGTGGGTCGCGAACCAGTCGAGATGATCCACACCGTGCGACCCGGGCACGTCGTAGCCGCAGCGGTTGCCGTAGAAGAAGTTGAGCGCCTTCCATATGGTGCCCTTCCAGATGTCCGCGCCGATGTCGAAGGGCCGCGTCGTCACCTCGCCCGCGCGAATGACGTAGCGTCCCGGAGCGTTGACGTCGGAGAAGTCCATCAGCCGGAACTCGCCGAGGCGGGATCGCACCGTGGTTACAGGCCTGTCGAGCACGACCTCGCCCAGCGCATTGTCGTTTACGCGGATGAGCTGGAAGTCGGACGCAGCGAGATCGCTGGCGAGGGCGGTCTTCGAGAGACCGGTCTGGTAGCCGGTGTGGCTGAACGAGA